>CBDVBE010000296.1:0-8639 GCA_965372145.1 uncultured bacterium
AAAACAAGACCAGATGCTTAAGGCATCAAATTACCAGTGTTTTTTGAGAGGATACGCCGTTTTTGCGAACCTCCTGAAAATATTGACAAAATGTTACATTTTGCCGGGAGGTCTGCAAAAAAAATCTTTTTGTATCCAAACCATAAATTGATCCCTTTGAAAAATATGCTTTAAATCTACGGGAGAACCAACCGCTAAAAAATGAAGGCCACTTCATCATCCCCTCCTTTAGGCGCACCGGTCCCCATGGCCATATTGGGCGCTTTTTTCCCAATGCGGTACAGCGAAACAAAACCGGTCTTTAAATCAAGTGTACCAAGTTTTTTTACCAGATTTACCGGTACAATTCCATACGTTTAACAACCTTTTTTAGATATTCCCGTGTTTCACTATAGGGTAGATTACGTATAAGATGATTATAAATATCGTTTGAGTTATTATACTGATTTATTGCAATTAGTGCAGAGCCAATATGCCGTTTTCCGGTAAATGCGCGAGCTACGTTATGCGCTCCTGTATTATATCCGGATATTGAACAGTATATTTTACTTTGCTGATTATGAATTCCACAAAAAAAACGAAAGTTAAGAATATGCAAATAGGCACATCCGAGCATAATATTTTTGCCAGGATTATACAATTCTTTTATAGATGGAACCGTTCCTTTCCCATAGACAAATACATAAGCATCGAGACCACCTTTGTCAGCAACAAGCTGCATAAGACCAATTGCATTCGCATCGGATTTTGCCATAGGATTAAAAAATGATTCCGTATGTATCATTGCGAGTATCAAGGACGGGTTAAGATTAAACCGTTCGGCATATTTCGCAACAATTGGAAGATATGGTTTTGCAAGTTTTTTCAGGTAATTTGGAGTCAGTGAAAGGGTAATAACATATTTACCATCTCTTTTATCTGTGCTGAAAATAAAATTTGCAGCCTGCTCTATTTTTTTATCAACATAATAATTGACATTTGATTTGTTTAGAGAGGTTCCATTTTTATCTGCTACGATCCCGGGAAGCAGAGGTTTTTCAAGAAGTTGTTTTTTAGAATCGGCAGTATGAACAGGGACTGCTGCATTTGTACCTTTACTATAAATAAAGTTAAGAAAAGCCCGCTTCACACGTTTGCGATAGCTCGTTTTTGTATCTTTTCGGGTGTTCAGTGTATGAAAAGATATCACCCCTTTTTCAAAATCAACCAGTCCTGCACAAAGAGTATCTTCACTGTATTCGACCCAAACACTTTTTGACAATTCGAATTTTTCACCCCATTTTATATATGCGTTTTTTGTAAATCTGTTATACTCTTCTCGTTGTTGTTTTATATGCGTATTAAAACTTTGGAGCAGTGTATCTCTGAATGATTTGTATTCTGTTTTTTGTATGTAAAGGGATTCATTGTATCTCGCAAGATTCGAAGAATATCCATTATCATGGTTCTCTCTGTTTTGAGCAATAGTCATTGAGAATGATAAAAACAGCAATAACACTATTATTATTTTGATTTTTTTATACATACTATTCCCTTCCGTTTACTCCGATAATTATTGACAAACTATGTTGATTATCCGAATACCTGTTAGTATATCTTATCCCCGTATGGAAAAAACTGTTATTCAGAACAAATGCAACACTCCAATTATAATGATTTCCCATGCGTATTCCCCAACTACCCTCAATGTCAATATCTGCCGGAGCGTTTTTTATTATGCTGAATTTATAACCAATATCCAAATTTATCGGATCTATCCACACCGGATCAACGTATCGATTTTCAATAATACTGCTCTCACCAGTTGTGTCATCTGTTCCCTTTCTTGCCATATTTATAGTTTGAAAACTTCCCGCAAGAGAAACGCCCCAATGAGCAAAGAAATTTGACAGACGAATATTCATCATTATCGGAAGTTCCCAGGAGGTATGTTCCACGGAAACAATAGAATCTTTTTCATCAGGCTTTGCGATTATTCCATTGGAATCACAGTGATTTTGATGTATAAAAAATTCGGAATATAAACCAATACCTCCAATACCGTTTCCCAAAGAGGGGTTAATTTCTGCCGCGAGAGAAAAATGTAAATCTCTATGATAGTTATTAGTATTGAACGTGGGAATGTTTTTTATTGTTTTAATACCTGCCCCTGCACTGGCGGCAATCGTAAAACCATGGTTGTTCCTGTGAACTACAAATCGTCTGAAAAATTCAGAAGAATGTTTTTTTTCTTTTTTGGCAATCTTTTCGAGCTGTTGCGTATTCTCATCTGAAAATATTTCATCCAATTGGGAAATGATTTTGCTTTCGGGCTCATGCGTATATTTTTCTATTTGCTGTTCAATAAATACATACTCATTTTTTATTTCATCCGACATGTCATTATTTGCATGTGTATCATATTTACGAATGTATAAATCGGAAACAAAAAAATCAATAGAATCCGTATGTGATGAATCTTCAATAGTTTCACGTAACATTAAATGAGGTTTTTCTGAATCATACTCTGTGGTATAATCCTTAGTTTCAATAAAATGTGGGTAAGCAAATCCTGAATCTAACATTATACATTTATCAATATCTATAAGCCCTGCCACAGTATCATTTTTCAGAATTTTTATTATTCCTCGAAAATAAAACGCTTTGGCATCTTTAGGATTTTGATAAATTGCGATATTCAAATTGTCAATAGCCGCTTTAGTATCTTCATTGTAGTATAGCGCGATTCCTTTTTCCCTATGTGCATACTTATACTCCGGTTTTCTTTGTAGTACTGTTGAAAAATCATTAATCGCAGAATCCGGTTCGTCAAGTTCTACATACACTTTCCCTCTTTGAAAAATGACATCCGTCAGTGACTTGTCAATTGTAATTGCACGGTTGAAGACTTCAAGAGCTTCTATATAGTCTTTGCGACATGCAAATATTTTACCACTGATAAAATATGCCTGTGCCAGTTTGACGGCAGATTCTTCATTGTTGATTACACGTTCACAAAAGGAAAGAGCGACCGAGTACATTTCGTCATTACCAAGCCTGTGATATATTTCGGAACATTTAAGCAGCGCATCCGCCTTTGTGTATAAATCGCCAAAATCACTTATATACAGCTCTTCCGCGCGTTTGAAATAATCCAATGCGACCTGAAATATTTGCTTCTTCTGATAAACCAATCCCAGTTCATAGAAAACCGGACCAAACTCCGGATTAATATTTGTCTCTTCCAGTAAATAGATTATCCTGTATTCACTATTCTTTTCGACAATAGCCTTATTGTAAAAATCCTTTTTACGGAATACACATCTGAAACCTACATCCGGATATCTTCCGTCTTTATCAAGTTTTTCTCTATTGGCGGAACGAAGTTCCGGGACTGGATAGTTAAAAGAACCACCTCGAACAATACGATAGTCAGGTTTGTTTTTATTCATCTTGTCGAAAAATCCCAATGCACTCTTTTTTGTTAAGGCAGTTAACATTTTCCAACCGATTTTTATTTGGGATTTAATTCCTTTTGCTAAATCAAAGTGCTTTTCGAGAGCTTTATACTCCTTATTTATGGACAATGGCAACATTTTGTTGATATTCGGATTTGGCAAATCCACCCATTCCCAGGCATTACCAGCCATATCAAATATGCCTTCGCCCATATGATTTTTTTCTTTTTTGCGTACCGGATGCAACCGTCCGTTTGATGTAGCACTATACCAGGCATATTTATGTGCATCAGTAGAATTATTTCCCCAAAAAAATGGCGATGTAGAATCACCTTTGCATGCGTATTCCCATTCGTGTTCATTTGGCAGATGTCCGCCTCGCCATTTGCAATACGCTTTTGCCTCTTCCCAGGTGATGCATGTTACCGGATAATCAGCTTTATCTTTCGGATAATTTCTTCCACGCCAATTATACTCATCACAATCTCTACATCCTGGAGGTTTTATATTCGGATTTGTCCGACTGGAATCAATAAATTCCTTATATTCCCGATTTGTAATTTCCGTTCGTGTAATAGCAAACGGACTTATTCCGGCGAGCTTGGATTTTGGCGCGTAAAACTCATCCTCTTCGGCAAAAGTATCATTACTGTCAGAACCTGAAGGGAAAACTCTGTCACCTGAAAAATAGACCAGATTATTACTGGTGTGGGTCAACTCAATTCTATCGATATTGGATATACCAAGATTCAAATGTGCTTCCGAGCCTTTACGAAGAAACACCGGTTTAGTACTGGCTTCACTGCCATCTTTCGGTTTGAAAATTACAGTATGTTTCCCTATCGAATATCGATACACTTCATTTCTTCCCTGAGCCAGAACACCAAGTGATTTATCATCAATAATCACCTCACCGGATTTTTGAACTGTTATTGAAAGTACCCCTGTTTCCAAACAGCTTTTGATAAGCATACCGTCAACAAATTCTTCAGAAAGTTTCTGACAATCGATCTTTATTTCTGCGGTGAGCGAAACAGTTCCATTCCTGGGGTTCCAATTTTTCTCATCAAGTTGGGAAAGCGGATTGATTTTAACACTACCACTGCTGTTTGTTGAAATTTTCATTTTTTGTAATTTAAAATACTCCTGCACCGATTTAATCGAAACAATCCTTCCACAATGTTTGTCTAAAGCTTTTATGAAAATCGCCATCTTTGCAGTTTCCATAGCATGTTTCTGTCCACCACTAGAAGCGTCATAAGCAACTCGATTTACCACCAGAGTATCAGTGATTTCTTCACTATACACTATTACCGGCACTAAAAACAGTAAGACAGAAACAAGCAGTAGTAAACGCATCATTGAAAACATCCTTTTGTATTAAGTGACATTCAAAACAAGCCAATTTAAAACAAGCCCCCTCCCCCAAATCCCATAATGGGATTTAGGATGCGTTTGATGAAACAGCTACAATTACCTCAATAATTAAAATCATATTCACTATTTGACAAGTATTGCCACCCGTCCCTCTGTCAAAATATTAGAATTCAGGTTTGCTTTATATATTTTCACAGCATCATTTTTTGAAACCTGAATATTACCAAAATAGCGACCCCTCAACGCGGTTGCCTTAATAACTAATGGCGTATATTCTCCATTTTTCAAAAGACGTTCCTGTGTTTTTCCCTTCTCCAAATTTTTTATGTAGCATACTGTACCATATTTACCAGCCATCTCTTTACTAAGTTCCGAACCGGAATAGATAACTTTTTTAGCATTACCTCTAACCGTAATAATGGGAAACATCGCAGGTGCGAAATTCATTTTTCTTAGATCTATTACCAGGCAACTGTATTTTTTGTCAACACCATCAGTTTTCGTACCGACCGCGCTGTATTTTTCATATTTTTGAGTCTTCAGACTTTTAGCAAATGTACCAAACAGACTTGTTGCCATTGAAGTTGCGGGATTTTCAGAATCATAAACAATACATGCCATGTGTAAATGCGCAACAGGCACATTTTTACCCGATATATCTTTTTCCATTGTATAGTAGAGAGTATCTTCAAACATATTTTTTATATGAACATCACTGAAACCGGCACTGATTTTTGAGTTTACCAATTTACCATAATCCACCTCTGCCATATAAGAAAGAGCAACGCCATTAAAAAACACCGCAGCATCTTTCATTATCGTTAATTTAGCATCTTCTTTCGCAATTGATCTGGCCTGGGAATAGTTGGTAATACGGGGATCCGACATATCTGCCGACCCCTCAGCGGAGAGTTTGACTATACCATTTGAAAGATTAATTGAGAAATTCATACCACCGGTTTTTAAAGCCCCATTTTGTACAACCCCCGAAAACACAACACTATTATTATTCTGTTTTTGTTTATATATCAACCGTTCCTCCGCGGAATCGTAACCAAACATAGGTGTTATTACTGAAGACATAATGGACAAAGAAATGATTATCTGCTTTAACATGATAGAACTCCTTTTTGTTAGTGTATGTAAGTTTTAAATTCTTATATGTTATATAAGACGTAGGGAATCCAGTAAATTTCCGGTGAATTTATATATTGTGGTAATTTTGTTTTTTTTCCTTAATAAAGGTAGATATTAATAATTTTATGTACCAATATTACCTGATAGCGAGTATTAGTACCTTAAGATTGCTTTCTTGTTTTTTAGGTATTGGTTACAAATTTATTTGTTACAATACTTTATTCCGAATGCTTTCTTCGGTTAGAAGGGAATCTGATAAGGAACTTACTTGCGGGTTTATCCCGCGTTAGTTACGTAACAAAGAAACTAGATACAAGGAATTTCTTGGTAAGCCCCTCTTCGGGGAGTAGGTGGTCTGCCGAAAATGTAATACTCTTGGCTTTCGTTGTTGGAGATGCGTTAGATGAGACTTTCGCAGCGGTTTACCGCTTACAATCACCTCACCTGTTCGCGCCTATTTTACCGCTCCCAAAGAATAACACTGAGAGCCGTTAAATTTACCGGGAAACACCAATAAAACGTCTTACAATCTTCGTTGTTTCATCACTGCTTTTCCATCTTAATATCGCAAGATATGTGCCGGTTCCCACCAATTCCCCGTTTTTGTTTCTTAAATTCCACCGGTAGCATATTCCTCCTGATGAATTAATCTCCGATTCATCAATCAAATTACCCATAGCATCGAAAATTTTCACTTCTCCTGTGGTAAACATTGCCGATGGGATTGTGAGTAATACTTCATTGGCATACACTGGAACCGGATTGGGAGCAAAGAGGATCTCTTTGATATCGGACAGCGTATCCTTCTTAATAACAGCAACAGCCTGTTCAACTGTCACAATCATGTTAACAGCAGGAGACGAGAGAGTGCCATCGGTTACTTTTATCCCAACAGTGAGTGTCCCGATAAAATTTGCTGTCGGAATGATCTTATTACCGCTTACCACATAATTCACTCCGGGTTCCGGAGTAATACTTGCATCAGTAAGAGTGTTATCAATATCCCCAGCATTAACCATTGAGATAAGAAGTGCAAGAGTATCATTTGCAAGCATGGTTTGAGGGGTGGCACCCGTTAATGTTGGCGCGTCATTAACTGCCGTTACTGTTACTGAAAGATTTACCACAGAAGTGGTATCTTTTCCGTCTGTTATTTGCAGTGGAACCGTAAGAACACCACTCCAGTTTTGAGCAGGTGTTATGGTGTTACCAACTACTGTATAGTTAGCTCCGGCACCAACAATAACACTCGTATCAGCAAGTGTATTATCAATATCAGAAGCATTTGTCATGGAAAGTAGTATTGTAAGAGAATTATCCTCGGCTATTGTTTGTGCTACTGCGGTGGTTAATGTCGGTGAATCATTCACCGTAGTGATGCTAATAGTGAAATTTTGCACAGCACTTGAATCAATCCCGTCATTTGCTGTTCCGCCGTTGTCTCGTAGTTGAATTGATGCGGTCGTATTGCCATTGACATTGGGAGCCGGTGTAAAAGTGAGTGTACCGGTAACGGGATCAACTGCCGGCTGTACAGCAAAAAGTGTCATATCAAGTGGTTTAATAACAAAGTGCATAACCTGCTGTGCACGTTCATTTACCGGACCGGCTATCCCCACAGCCCAATCCTGACCGGAATTATATGGACCGCTATCCTCAGTGGCGGAAATAACCATCATGGGATTAATAATAAAAAACGGTGCGTCATTAACCGGCTGTACAGTAAGCGTACACGGAATAACTGCCGTGCTGTCAATACCGCCCCACGCAGTTCCGCCGTTGTCCCTGCACACTATGCTCAGTATGGCGACCCCAAATGAATCGGGCGCCGCCTGGTATGTTATTGTTCCTGAAATATCAATAACAGGCTGTGTGGAAAATATCTGCGGGTTTAAATTCGTGATTGCAAATGTAACCGTCTGGGCAGACTCATTTGCCGGGCCGGTTTGTATGTTTGATGCCCAGGTGGTTATTGTCTGGAGACCCGCATCTTCAATAACGGTGATATTTCCTGCGTTGGTAAAAGAGGGATGGTCGTTGACCGGGTTGACTGTGATATTAAACGTGTCATACACTATTGAATCTACGCTATTAACTGCTTTAATTACAACACCTGCGACACCACTGGCATTGGAAGCAAATACAAGCGATAAAACACTATCAGTTTTAATGGTGGTAACGACAAGTGTTGGGTTAGTATTTGATAAAATAGAAAAACTAAGCGATTCACCCACTTTGTAGTCTTTAAAAACGGTATTGAGATTAGAATACAGTATTTCGGTGGTATCTTCGTTAATTACTAAATCTGAAATAGGATTTACTAATTCAGGACCGGAATATTTAAATTCATACGCTCCAATATCAACTCTTCCTTCATGTATTCTGGTGTTGCCTGCTATATCTTCAGAGGGAAGATGTAAACCGGCAGTATCCGGATTTGCGGAGTTTATACAAGGTGAATTGCTGTAAAGTGCCCAGTCTCCGCGGGTGGTATCTTTAAAGGAAGGATAGAGTGCTATATTTCCGGCGCCGGCATACCCTCCCTCAATGTCACTGTATACTATGCTATCGACACATCCCAGTTTAAAGGCAAAAATGTCATTTACATCAGGATAATTCCAGAATATTGAATTAATTAATGGGGGTATCTCCTTGACTGGAGTAACCACAAGATATAGTTTTTCACGT
>CBDVBE010000297.1:0-8589 GCA_965372145.1 uncultured bacterium
CAGAAGGTACTGACAGCCAGCAACTTAACTCCTTTAAATGACGGCACATAGGTGCACGGTGGCGGTGAGCAGATTTTACCGCTGCTGAACGAACCGAATTCTACAAAAAGTGAATGCTGTGGATGAGGATTAAATCCTATACCCATTGACTTGTAAAAATTCTCCTTAGTCCCGGCAATACCTGCTGTTAGAAAGAAATTGTCATCAAAATTGGTCTCTTTTTCCAGAACGCCGTACACCGTCAGATACGGTGACAGGCTGTATGATAATTTTGCGTATATATTATTCACCGTTGTAAAAGCGCTTGAATTGGTATCAGCATTAAATTCTCTTGTGTTTACCTGTCCCTCCACTTGAATATCAAAAGAATGCTTTTCATGAAAAGGGCCGAGATTAATCAGCACCCCAAACGAACGTTCAAGGTAATGCGGTTTGTCCGTGTCCCGGTCGCCTATATTAAAAAACAGTTTTGAGGTTAACCATTCCTTTATTCTCTGCTCCCATTCACTGTGAATTTCCCAGTACCGTTTTTCTTTTGAAAAAGTAAAGAATGACCAATCGGTTATTTCGTGTTTACCACCACAATTGAAAGCAAGAATGATTGTTGTCGGGTCAAAATGAGACCAGGTTAGTGAGGTATTATATCCGATAACATCATCAATTGCTTTAGCCTGAATATGCTTGGTAAGGAGTTTCCATGAATGTTTATATCTGGCATCTGAAGGCTCAACGTAATCCCTGATTGTATAATACCCCGGATTCTTATGGGCCAGATAAAAGTAGTTTTTATATTCGCAAAGAAAATAGAGGTCGAAAAAATTGAGCCCGATTGAAGAATAATAAGCGTAACTCTTCAATGCATCAAGTGTTTCATCTTTGTATAACGAGTCATTGTATTGGTGTCGCTTATGAAACATTTGCGAGCCCTCAAAAGAAAGCTCGAAATGCTCAAATGAAAAATTGGCAAATAGTGACGGAAGAAAGATGTCCGACCTGTTCTGATAGTATAACGGACCGAAGGTCGTAACCGGCTCTGTACCGCTCGAATCGATACTGACTATCTTCAGGCCGGCCTGGACGTCTGAAACATTCCTTCCATAATAGACTATCCCGCCACCCAGAGAAGTTGCTGATAAAATGGAAAGTTTTTGCGATGACTGAAATGGGAATGATTCAAGAAAGAGACCTATGATATTGTCTCTGAAATTCTGGTCTTCGAGGTTTTGATTAATAACAACATCATCACCTGACATCTGAATGATTGCGTTTATCTCATAGGGCGTCAGTTTATTTTTAAGACCCCGGCCAGCCAGTGCCTGGAGTGTCAGCCATGGAAGATTTGCCTTGATAAATATACCGTCCAAAACATTTGGCTTTTCAGTTTTTTTATCTTCCTCAAGGCTGAGTATAAGACCCCGGCCGAATATCGTAGTTACATGGCCGCCTTCGATAGTGACATGCTCGCTGTTAAAGCCCACAGATCTTCTGCTGAAAAACTCCTGGAAAATCTGTTTTGATGGATAGAAGCCAAGACTGGGATTATCAACCTGGAAACAGCCGCGGACAAAAAAATGACGAATATTTACTTCAAAGTTGAGATAATCGGTCAGGTAGTTCCACGGTTTTTCAGTATCCGGGTCTTCAATTTCTTTATCACCCCGTGCCATCTGAAACGAGTTATTACCGTTCACATACGCAACCGGCCCTTCTTCCTGACCAGACACCAGGCAACACATGAGTATAATGCCTATAAAAACAGCAGTTGTATATACAGGGGTCATTTGTATACGACTCTCTCTTTCTCTATCCCTTTTCACTCTCAGTTGTCTTTTCTGTGTTTTTTTCAGGTTTGCTCTCTTTAAAAAGCGGGGCAAGTGCCTGCTCAAGCTTTTTTTCATCACCGGGCATATACCCGGAATGGGTGAATACTATCTTGTTGTCAGGGGTAATAACATACAGTGAAGGAACAGCATATGCCTGAAATTTACCCATCAGGTTTCTACTGTTATCCATGACAACAATAAACGGCATTTTATATACCTTAACGGCTTGTTTTGTTTTTGAAGTTTTGTTAACGCCGTCTTCACTAATCGCGATAACCTGAAGTCCTTTTTCCTTATATTTTTCATAGATTTTCTTTAAAGATTGCACCTGAGGTTTTTTTATTCCGCAGCAGGAATTCCAGAACCATATAATCACAGGGCCTTTTTCCAACAGCTTTGGCGAATTGACCGTTCTGCCGTTAATGTCCCGCAAGGTCAGTACAGGGGCCGGTTTATTATCTTTTGCCGACACGGAAACAGATACCAGAAAGAACATAGAAAAAATGAAGCGATTAGAAATACGTATCTTACCAACCATTTAATTTCTCCTTATCAACATTTATTATTTTTAATTTACAAATATTATAAATATAGTCATGATTGTGTTTAAAATTTTTTTACTATAATACATGAAAAATGTTTTTCAAAATGCAATAAATACCTGCCAGTATAAAAATAACAGCCGTAACTTTTCGTGCCCATTTTTCAAATATCTGTAATTTATTAAATGCTTTCCCGACATGATTGGTGGCAAATGCTACAAGAAAAGCAAACAGGATTACCGGTAACGCGGTCCCAATCCCGTACATCGATGGAATGATGATTCTGGAACCGTGTTTCATTGCGATAGAAAAAAGGCTGCCAAAAAAGATAGCTGCTGACGGCGGGCAGAATGACAGGGCAAAGACTATACCCAAAACACACGCTCCAAACAGCCCGGATTTTTCCACAAAAGTCTGCAATCCCGCGTTTACTCCGCTTCCCCTGAAATTAAAAGTGATGACTCCCAGAAGGATTATTCCGACAATAATCAACAATGGCCCGATTATTACAGACATATATTTCTGCAGGAACATTGCCACTGCCGGTATCGCCTGGCTACTGGTGACGAGAACAGCGCCAAGGATCGTATAGGTTATTGTCCTGCCGAGCATATAGGCCATCCCCGCCAGAAAAACATACTTTTGCCTGTCAAGCTGCCTGCCGATAAAGGAGATTGCCGCAATGTTTGTCGCAAGCGGGCATGGGCTTATTGACGTTAAAACACCAAGCCAGAGAGCGAGGCCCATGTCGATAAGAAAGGAATCCATATGTAGTATCCTCCGGATGTGTTTTACAAAAGCATACTTTTTATTTCTTCATCTTTAGGCACCCTGCCCGAGGCTTTTACCTGTCCGTCAATAACCAGTCCCGGTGTCATCATAACACCATACTGAATAATTTCATTTATATCCGATACCTTTTCCAGTTCGTACTCGATATTAAGCTCATCAGCTATTTTTTTTATATTTTCAGACAACTTTGTGCATTTGGCACACCCGGTCCCCAGCACCTGGATTTTTTTCATTTAGAACTCCCTTTTTTTAACTACCCTTGCAGGTACTATTTACTTTAAAAGCGACACAATTCTCAATCTCTCGATTCAAAAGACGAATGTGTTATTGTGGTTTATTGTATTTATTTTCAGTTGCTTCCTGTTCAATAACCGTCATAGAATTTCAGTTACATTTAATTATACGCAATTTCTCCTCGGCTTCATCAAGAATAACAGATTCGATACAACCGATAAACTGAAGAATGCATGGTACACGGAGGTTATAAAAAACCTGATTTCCTATTCGATCATTGGCGACTATACCGGCATTTTTCATAAGAGCAAGATGTTTTGAGACTGTTGATGTATCTAAACCGATTATTTCAGTCAGCTCTGATACACATCGCTCCTTTTGTGATAATTCTTCGATTATTATCAGACGAGCCGGATGTGTTATCGCTTTGAGGACTTCTGCAAGCGCATTGTAACGAGACATTTTGTCTTTATCCATAAATATATCCCTCTCTTTTTTAAAACTCTGCAAGATTTCGCATATTTCTATTTGGTAATATAACCAAAAACACAAACACATGCACAAAAATTTCTTTCTTTTTCAAAAACTCTATTTTTTTATAATAAAAGTCAGCGCATCAAAGCTGTGCTAATGAGATAAAAGCCACCCAGGATAACAAGGATACCGCATATTTTTTTTACACCATTCATCAAAAACCTCCCTGTGAAAGTGCTCCGAAAAGAATACCTGAAAGCGTCGCAAAAATAACAACCAGCAATACAAACACAACCGTTTTTTTCGTACCGAGAACACTGCGTATAACCAGCATATTGGGCAATGAGAGCGCCGGTCCAGCCAATAGAAGCGCCAGCGCGGGGCCCTGACCCATACCATTGCCGATTAATCCCTGAAGAATAGGTACTTCGGTTAAAGTCGCGAAATACATAAACGCACCTGCAATAGAAGCAAACAGGTTTGCCTGAATTGAATTACCTCCGACCGCTTTATACACCCATTGTGAGGGGATAAACCCTTCTCCGCCGGGCTGCCCTAATAAAAGCCCTGCAACGATTACCCCGCCGAAAAGAAGCGGCAGTATCTGTTTTGCAAATCCCCAGGATGAGGAAAACCAGTCACCGGTTTCCCCGCTGTCGGTGGAGGTGAAAAAGGAGAGCAGCACCACACCCGTTGCAAAGGGAATCATCGGGGTAATATGCCCCCAGAGAATCGCGGCCGCACCTGTTAAAAGCGCTGTGATAAGCATTTTCCAAAAGGCAAAATTAAACCAGGTAACCAATATAACGGCAAATGCTATACCGAAAAAAGAGGTTACAAGCCATTTGGCATGATAAATAGAGTACCAGAGACCTGTTGTTTCGACCGGCTTGCCCCAGTTTGCAAACACCAGTATACCAACCATACTGAAAAAATAGAGCGCGTTCTGGAGAAGGTTCCTCTTTATATCCGACTCCGGCATTGCCATCTGTGCATCTATCCGTTCCTGCTCCTCTTTGCGGAAAATGATATGCATACAGACGCCGATGATAATACTGAACAGAATCGCGCCTATTGCACGGGCAATACCGATTTTAAGACCGAGAACACGCGCGGTCAGTACGATAGCAAGCACATTAATAGCGGGGCCGGAATATAAAAAAGTTGACGCGGGGCCGAGACCGGCACCCATTTTGTAAATACCGCTGAACAACGGCAGGACTGTGCAGGAACAGACCGCCAGTATGGTCCCCGACACGGACGCAACGCCGTAGGCTACTATTTTATTTGCCTTCGCGCTGAGATATTTCATAACCGATGCCTGACTCACAAAAACAGAGATTGCGCCTGCGATAAAAAATGCCGGAACCAGGCAGAGCAGGACATGCTCCCTTGCATACCATTTGATCAAATGCAGCGATTCCATAATTGCATTATCGAAACGTTTAGTACCGATAGGAAGATAGAAAGCAATAAGAAATCCGCCCGCAATGTATAATAAAAATTTCCACTCCTTTTTCCATTCCATAGTGTAATCCTTTCTGACTAACAATTGTTTTGTTGGCAAATTAACCAAGTTTAAAACAAAAAAATTATTGCATAGCGGAAAACTGTTCTTTAAAATTTGTTTTTTGCACCTCCATAATACACTGAAAGAAATTCAAAACACACGGTGTTTTAAGAGAGTAATAGACACTTTTACCCCTTTTCTCGAATCCTATTATACCGACATCCCTGAGTAGTGAAAGGTGCTTTGATATTGTAGAAATATCGACGCCGACCATATCGGTTATTTCATTAACGCATAATTCCCTGTTCGTGAGCTCATGTACAATAAACAGCCGAGTCGGATGCGCCAGGGCTTTTAATATCTTTGCCTGCTGAATGTATTGCTTCATTTCTCTTTTTTGCATAGAAACCTCTTAATAAGTACGAATTGAAATTATATTTATTTTGTTATTTGGTAAAATAATCAATTGTTGCTGGAAAGGGCAAATAATATTTGCTTTAAGAAGAGAATAAAAGCAGAAATCATCTTCTCCCGTCGCGGGTTTACGGCTAATGGAATTCAGGGACATCCTGTTGTCATACTCGCCTCCAGCTGTTTCGGACAAGACCGGTATGTTATTCCTGGTAAGACACTCATTGTTAAAAAATCTAAACATTTTTCAGGGGTACTTATAAGTGTAACTTGTGTATTGGTAATTGCTTGGATGTGTGTCGGTAGATATTGGGGTAGAAAATAAAAAATTATAATAAATTGCACTAAAAAATTATACATAATAAAGTTAGAATGTAATATATTATATATATAGTTAACAAGTACATGGTAATAGAAAAATAATAAAATAGTAAAAATGAGTTATACATCACCCATCCGGGTTTTAGAAAAATAATTACTTCATTAAATACAATTAGTTATTCAGAGGTCTTTTCCGGCAGGAGAGGCGGGGAGATTTTTAAATGAAAAAATATTTACTATGCGGTGTATTCGTTGCCGGTATTTTTTTATCCTGCTATTTTGACCCGAGTTATGATACGGATTCAAGTAATACCGGCACCAAACATATAACAATACAGGTAGAAAATAGTGACAGCATAGAAGTATATCGTATTACAATATATGGTGATGGAATGGATACTGTTTCCTATCATCAGGAGGCTGATGGTGATAAAATCGTTCTTGAAGTTACCTCAGGCAAAGATCGTCATATTATTGTTGAAGGGTATATTGCAGGAGAATTACGTTACAGAAAAGAGATAGTAACTGACAGTATTGAGAACGATACGACTTTTTCCGTTACATTACTGGATGTTGAAGATACGCCACCGGATGCACCGACCGGTGTAACTGCAAATGAACTTTCATCGACTGATATTAAAATTACTTTTAATCCGGTCAGTGGTGTGGAAGGGTACAAAATCTACTATAATCATTGTATTTCCGGGGCATATACCCTTGTTGCCACAATAAATACAACTTCTTATACGCATGGTAATTTAAAGCCGGGTACGCGCTATTTTTACAAAGTAACGGCTTATAATGCTGTTGGTGAGTCACATTTCACAGATAGTGTGTCGGCCAAAACGGAACAGGGAGTTATTCCGGATGTGCCGACGAATGTGCAGGTGTCACTGCTGCCTGGAAATGTTGTTCGAATAAGCTGGAACAGTTCTGATAACAGTACCGGCTATTACATTTACCGGTCGGAAAATGAGTCGGAGGAAGGTGATACAATTGCTACTGTTGACAAGACCGTGTATCTTGACAGCACGGTCTGCGCAGGACATACCTATTATTATGGAATAAAAGCATATAGTCCATCCGGTGCGTCTTCTATTTCAGATAACCCATCGGTAGAGATGCCGGAAATTAATGAATTACCTGATGTTCCACAGAATCTTACTGTCGGCACAATTACCGGCACGTCCATTGCCCTTACCTGGGAGCGTGTGCTTGCAGCCTCTTCATATAAATTGTACCGTATCAAGGGAAGCGGTACACCGAATGAATGCATTGCAACTGTTTCCGCACTCGAATATATCGACACCGATTGTTCACCTCAGACAATGTATTCCTATGTTGTTTCCGCGGTAAATAGTGTCGGGGAGTCTGCAAAGTCTTCCAAAGAAACAGCCACGACAACGGAGCCGGTTCCTGCTGTCCCTGAAAATGTATCGGCTGAAGCAGTATCGGATGCATCGATTCGTATATCCTGGGATGCAGCGACTAATGCCTCCGAATACGAAATCTATCAGAGTCTGCAATCAGGAGGTACCTTTGAAAAGATCGGTACAACTTCAAATACGAGTTATGTCAGCAACGGCCTTCAGCCGGAAACCGTTTATTATTTAAAGGTAAAGGCAAAGAATAGTGTCGGAAGTTCCGATTATTCACAGGAGGTGTCGGCAAAGACTCTGGAGGAGACTAATGAGAAGCCCGATCCGCCGACCGGCGTTTCAGCCGATGCGTTATCCGCCTCAGAGATCAGGGTGTCGTGGAAATCGGTGACTGGCGCATCAACCTATAATATATACCGGAGTACAAGTGCGTCAGGTACTTATACAGAGATAGCATCGACAGGCGATACGGTATATACCAATACATTATTATCTGATAATACTACCTATTATTACAAGGTAACCGCGGAAAACAGCAATGGTGAATCTGATAAGTCAAATGCAGTTTCGGCAACGACCCTTATTTTTATTGCAGTACCAACCGGACTGACTGCGGAAGCGATATCATCAACGAGTGTGTCGCTTGACTGGAACAGTGTAAACGGTGCCACCGGCTATAATGTATTTCGTTCGCTAAGCTTAAGCGGTACCTATACCAAAATTGCTTCACCGACATCATCGGAATATACCAATACAGGACTTATTTCCAATACAACCTATTACTATAAAGTCTCTGCGGTTGGTGTTTCGGGAGAGTCCGACCAGACCAGTCCCGTATCAGTGACCACACCGATTCCTATCCCGGATACCCCAACAGGTCTTAAAGCAACAACCCAGTCAGCGACAAAGATCACGGTGCAGTTTAATTCGGTTACTAATGCTACCGGGTATAAAATTTACTGGTGTTCCAGTGCAACAGGAACGTACGAATTATTGACCACCACGGGTTCGACAACCTATGATCATACCAATCTGACGCCGGATACCTACTACTACTATAAAGTATCGGCCTATAACGACGCTGGTGAATCGCCTCTTTCCCA
>CBDVBE010000298.1:0-8572 GCA_965372145.1 uncultured bacterium
ATTTTCGCCGTTGCATAGGCATCGGCAAGTGAAGTCGGTTCGGGAGTTATGATAAGCAACGCGGAATCCGCTATACTGCACAACTGTATTGATGCCTGTCCTATTCCGGCACCTCCATCGATAATGAGAAAATCATAAGCGGATTCAAAATGTGTCATTTCCCGGATAAGCGACTCAAGGCGCAGTGATTCGAGATTTGCCATGGATACTATGCCGGATGCACCGGGTATTATCGTTATACCTCCCGGACCCGTGCATACTATCTCGTTCAACGAACATTCTTCGCGGATAACATGTGATAAATTGTACTTAGGTGCAATCCCCAGCATAATATGAATATTTGCCAGTCCAAGATCACCATCAAAAACAACTACCTTTTTCTTGAGGCGTGTCAAAGCAATTGCCAGCGAAATGGTTGTATGCGACTTTCCTACCCCGCCTTTACCGCTGGTGACGGCAATACTCCGGCAGGCGGTAGTTATAAAACCCTTTTTCCCGTTTACCCCGTGGGATGCTGAGGAACGGGCTCCACCGCTCCTGGTGTCACGTACCATCTGCCTGAGTTTTTTCGCCTGGTCAATCACAGCGAACTGCCTTCCAATAATCGTTGTATGAATCTTCCAGCCTGCGCCAATTCAATATCGTCCGGCACACTCTGTCCCGAGGTCAAATAAGAAACGGGAATGCCGCTGTTACTGACAATATTAAAGACATTGCCCAAACGGGCTGTTTCATCGAGTTTGGTAAAAAGCAGCCGGTTGATCGTAAGGTCTTTATACCGTTTTATCGTATCGTTCAGATCTGAATCCTTGGTTGTTGCACTGAGTACGAGATGGGTTTCATCCGGCTGCATCACGTCAAGAAAGGATTCGAGATCGCGCATATGCTCCGTATTGCGCTGGCTGCGTCCGGCAGTATCAATAAAGACAATATCATCGTTCTCGCAGGCCTCAAGTGCGTCAGCCACCTCATCCGGTGAGAAAACAACCTGCAGTCCAATATCTACGATTTCGGTAAAAGCACGTATCTGCTCAATAGCAGCAATACGATAGGTATCTGCGGTTATAATAGACACAACATTATCTTTTGTCAGACTGTAATATGATGCAAGCTTTGCGATAGTCGTGGTTTTTCCTGAACCGGTCGGGCCGACAAACGCTATTATACGGGGTGCCTCATCTTTCAACTGTAATGGCCCGGTTACCGGAAAATGATCACTCAGTACGGAAAAGAAATTTTTATTCAGGTTTTTTTCAGGTGAATCAGTCGTATTTTTCAATTTATGAACCAACTTTTCAGCAATCTCGGTCTTAATTTCTGAATCAACGAGCCGTTTATACAGTACGGCCCATGGGCCGGCAAATCCGCCTGCTGCCGCTGATTCACCGGTTGCGAGAATTGATGCCAGTAACGTCTTCATTTCACGAATGTCTTCACGCAACTCAAGAATCTGAAAACGCTCGGTGAGAGACCCTGCATAGCCGCCTGGAGTACGTCTGCGGCTATCCCGATTAATGCCTAAAGGATGCGGCATCTCGGGAGGTGGTTTAACCGGAGTTCCATTTTGCGCCTGGGGCCGTTTATAAATACCGGGATCGGTTAGTTTCAAGGGTGGAAGGGTTCCCTGGCTCCCGGGAACACCATCATCAATCGCAGCGGTGACTTCAATGCTTTTCTGATCACCGAATGAAAATATCTTTTTCGGCAACTTCCTTGTTTTCAGGATCATTGCATCTTCACCGAGGTCCCGTTTGATCTGTAACAGCGCCTCTTTCATTGTTGACGCAGTATACTTTTTAATCCTCATTGTACGTCCTGTTTAAATGTTTTTATTCCTGACTATAGACATTATAACTATATACAATGTCATCCCGAGCACTGAATACCACAGTGTGGCATACTCTCAGTCGAGGGATATTTCAATACTTCCTGCAAAACTATGGTAGATGGTTCCCTTCGGCTTCGCTCAGGACAAGCTCGCTCACCATGACTATCATAGTTTACGTATCTAATCAACTCCTTCTTGAGTTCCCTTACCTGCCGGCTCTCCCCCGGCAGAAACACCCGCAAGTATAGAAATCATTCCCAACGACCGTATCTCAATACCCGGAATTATCTCATTATACGACAGGACAATCAGGTCCGGATAATTGCTTTCTGTCAACCTTTTGAACTGGCCGCGTATGGTTGGTGAGCAGAGGACTATCGGAACATCTCCCTGCTTCTTCACTTTCTCACTCTGCATACCGACCGCTTCAACGATCCTGCCGGCGTCAGTTGGTGAAAGCGCGAGGCGGACACCGGTCTCGGTTTCCTGCATATTCCCTTCCAGCATTGCTTCGAGATTCGGATCAACCGTGATAACGGCCATGATATTTGATTCGTCTTTAAACGTTTCACAAATCTGCGGTGCTAACGCATTACGCACATACTCCGAAAGAATATCGGCGTTCTTATTCTTGCCGGCAACATCACCCAGTGTTTCCAGTATCAACGGCAGGTCACGGATTGACACCTTTTCTCTCAGCAGGTTCTGCAGCACTTTATGGATTTCTCCGACATTCATAAGGTTAGGTACCAGTTCATCAACGACTGTCTGGTTCGATTCTTTAATGTTGGTAATCAGGTCCTGCACATCCTGCCGCGTTACTATCTCATGCGCATGTCGCTTGATCACCTCGGTCAAATGGGTCGCAAGCACTGCCGGTAATTCTACCACAGTATATCCGGCCATCTCCGCGTTCTCACGCTGGCTCGCAGTTATCCAGAGTGCGGGCAGCCCGAAAGCGGGTTCTACCGTTTCAATCCCACGAATCTTTCCCGTGGCAGTTCCGGGATTCATGGCCAGGTAGGAACCGCTCATCAGTTCGCCTTCACCTACCTGTATCCTGCGGATTTTAATGACATACTGGTTTGGTTTAAGCTGAATATTATCCCGTATACGAACCGGCGGAATTATCACACCAAGATCACCGGCAAGCTGCCGCCTGATCTGTGAAATACGGTCAAGCAGGTCGCCGCCCTGCTTTGCATCGACAAGCGGTATCAACCCATACCCGATCTCGAGTTCCATGGGATCGACATGGAGATAATCCTCAACTTTTTCTTCAGCAGGTGCAGCACCGGCTGCAGCGGTAGCTTCTTCAGCTCTCTGTCTTTCCTTTTCGTGGGAAATGCTAACATAAGCCGCTGCAAATAAAAAAACTGCAAGCATAAAGAACGGCACTTTAGGCAGGCCGGGAATAAAAGCAAACATGAACATCACCGCACCGGTAACACCAAGTACCCGTGGGTTACTAAACAACTGTGAAGTGATCTCAGAACCAAGATTCTCCGATGAAGCGGCTCTACTTACCAGGATACCTGCACCGGTAGAGATCATAAGTGCGGGGATCTGGCTGACAAGACCGTCACCAATGGTAAGGCGGGTGTAGGTAGTCAGGCTTTCAGCAAAAGTCATCCCCTGCTGGGTTATTCCAATAATAAAACCACCAAGGATATTAATAAGGGTTATAATAATTGCCGCAATAGCATCACCACGGACAAATTTAGAAGCACCGTCCATAGCGCCGTAAAAATCCGCCTCCTGCGATATTTTTGCGCGGCGTTCACGTGCCTGCTGTTCAGTGACCAAACCGGCATTCAGGTCGGCATCGATTGCCATCTGTTTCCCCGGCATGGCATCCAGTGTAAATCGTGCGGCAACTTCAGCAATACGGCCGGCACCCTTGGTAATAACGATAAACTGAATAAGTACTATGATAAGAAAGATTATCACACCAACGACATAGTTGTTACCCGTAACGAACGTACCGAATACCTCAATAACTTTTCCCGCAGCCTGAGATCCCTTCTCGCCGGCCTGACTCAGTATGAGCCTGGTCGTGGCGACATTGAGCGATAATCGAAACAGGGTAACCGCAAGAAGCAAGGCAGGAAAAACTGAAAATTCAAGTGCCTCCTGATTATACATTGACACGAGAAGAATCGTCAGTGCAATACAGATATTCAACGTAAGCAGCAGGTCAATTGTCCAGGTGGGAATCGGTATAATCATGACGACCAGTATCGCCACGACACCCATGACAATAAAGAGATCACGCTGCCTGGCAAACGCCTTTAAAAAGGAATGGTTCGAGAGGTTATATAACGTTGAATTAATGTTCATGCATTCCTTACTTCTTAAAGGTAATTATAACTTTTCGCCGGTTAATAGAGTTATACCGGTCAGTTATGGTAACACGGACCGTATCATTATAGGTGCTGTCAGCGCTCGTGTAGGTAAACATGTTAAGAGTCGATGTGATACTGTTCAGATTGGTGTCTTTATAGTTCCATACATAGGAAGTAATGACATCGGATAACGCCGTATCCATTTCATGGGCATTTATTTTCAAATCGAATGTATCAGGTGCCGAGAAAGTATCGGTGTAAAATACCGTATCACCCGCTGACACCGGTATAAACAGTGTGTCATTTACTCTTATACTGTCAATAACCGGTGGATTGTTGCACAGCAATATGAAAAGCTGTATGTCGGTAAAGCCCACTGAATCGGTTACCACGAGATATAACGTATCAGAATAAACACCGCTCGCAGCGATATAGGTTATAGAATCCCCAATGATACTTGACAGTTTCCCCGTCGGGGTACCCTGCCAGGTATATTTGACGGAACTACTTTCCGGATCATGGGCAATTCCTTTTAGTACAATCGTATCTTCTGCATTTACGACATGCTGGAATCCGTTGGTGTATTTAGTTGTATCGATAAGAATCGTATCAATAATCGGTGCCTGGTTACAAGGCAGTGTAATCATTTGCGTATCTTTAAATGCAAGAGAATCAGCGACAATTAGAAACAACGTATCTGTATAGGTCGCAAATGCTGCGGTATATGATGTTGTGTCGCCTGTTGAATTGAAAAGTGAACCGGTTAATACTCCCTGCCAGGTATAGGTAACCGTTCCACCCAGTACCCCTCCCTCAGGATCGTGTGCAAAAGCTTCCATAGGTATGGTTGTTCCTGCTGCAACGAGATGGCTGTAATTTGAGGTGTACTTGGTAGATGCGATAAAGATACTGTCTATTACCGGATTCCGGTTTGCAGGTCTCTTATTGATTATAAGTATTTTCTCAGTTGAATCATCACCGAATTTATTGGTGTACACAAATCTAAGTGAATCAAGCATAAGGGTCATATCTGAGGTGATGGTATCACCAATTGTACTCAATGTACATACATATGAAATCGCACAACCGCTTGAGTCAAGGGCCAGATTTGCAGTAATGAGGCCCTTTTTAGCGGACCATCTGCCACTGCCGCCTGTTATATGAGGGAATGCTCTTATCGTTGCAGTAGAATCCATTGTGATGACATGTAAGTAATGCTTATCAATTGATGCATCAAGGAACGAAGTGTCATTAATGATCCCATCATAGGTAATACTGTCAATAACAACATCATTCCCATCCAGCCGAATCATATTCACCTTAATATGGATCTGCTTGTCCCCATCATTGATTATTGTTGAGACAATATCCCGAATATTACCGTTACGAACATAGTATTTTGCGTTATTGATGGTATAGGTTAGATATTTTTCTATCTCCGGTACAAATTCATTTGCGTAAATACCCCAGGAAATATTATATGAATCATCCGGATCAACCACTGATAATGCAAAATTCACAATGCTGTCCGTACTGTCACTGATAAAGTAGGTATAGGAAAGCACATCAATAATGTGAGGTGGAACAGCATATATTGAGTCACCAACGGTAAAACCGGTAACTTTAGGAGGTAAATTGTAAATGTTCACACGGACAACATTACTTTTCCCAAGTCCTGCCTGAACATAGATTGTATCATACGGTTTCATGCCCACCTGATTGCTGTCGATCGGTAAACCCATTATGCTTTCCCAATACAACGGAACGGTTAAAGAGAGTACTTTTGCATTAGTAATAATTTCATCGGTATGGTAGATCTGTGCCCGCAGGCTGTGGATATTGAAATTAGTGCCAAGCTTTACCTGCATTGAATCTTCAAACTCGATAATAAGATCGAGATCCCTGCCGGTATAGTTAGTTTGTGTGTTTTCTTTTTCAACAAGGCTTATCGTTATTGTTTGTCCCCAGGTGTCTGGTTGTGTCGGTGCGTTGGTTGTGCATGTTACAAAGAATAATGCCGCAATTGCTGATACTAATGCTGTAATTTTCCACATGGTTTTTCCGGTCTTCATACAAACCTCCCGGATATGCATCTTTTTGAATTTCGTGATATCTGGTTCATTATCATGAAAATACGCTCCAGATTTATTAATTATGCTGCTGCTTTGTTCTGCAGTTTGTAAACATAGGCCAGTATTTCAGCAACAGCATTATAAAATTCAATCGGTATTTCATCACCAGGTTCCACCTGGTCATACATTGCACGGGCAAGAAGCTTGTCTTCAACAATCGGAATATCATTCTCACGAGCAAGACTTTTCATTCGCTCCGCAATGATATGTCTCCCTTTAGCAACAACTAAAGGTGCTTCCATTTCAGTAATTTCATACCGTATGGCTATCGCCAGGGTTGTCGGGTTGGTTACCACAACAGTTGCTTTCGGCACCTCTTCCATCATACGCCGCCGGGCCATTTCACGCTGTAATGAACGAATCCTTGATTTTACCAGGGGATCACCTTCCAACTGTTTTCGTTCCTCTTTTACTTCCTGACGTGTCATTTTCAATTTCTTTTCATGTTCATAGCGTTGATAGAAATAATCAAAGAGCGCAAGAAGAATCAGGACAAGTGCGACACGGAAAACAATTTTAAAGCCGGTCATTAAAATAAAAACCCACACGGCACCGACAGATGTCTGTCCGAGTGACAATAGATTTAAAAATTCACCTTTAATGGTTAAATAGGCGACAACTGCAATTATAAGCATTTTTAAAATGCTTTTGCATGCTTCAACTAAGGATCGTATTGAAACCATTCGTTTAAAACCGGCAATCGGGTCAATTTTATCCAGTTTCGGAATTAAAGGTTTGGCAGTAAGTAAAAACCCTATCTGTAAAATATTCGCAAGAAGACCAATAACCATAATAGACAATGCGATTGGAAGTGCTACTTTGAAAAAAGTAATCACCGCACTTCTGAAATAGGCTATTATTGATGCCTGGTCCAATTGTGGATTTGAAATCATACCGAATGATTTAGCGATAGTACTGCCGACCTGATCGAAAATCCACGGTCCGGCGATACGCAAAACGATAATGCCCATTAAAAGCACGAGGACTGAATTTATTTCAGTACTTTTAGCCACGTTGCCTTTTTCACGGGCTTCACGGCGCCGTTTAGGCGTTGGCTGTTCAGTCCTTTCTTCGTTTGAATCTTCTGGCAAAAGAAAACCCTTCTATCTAATTACCATTCGTTACATCTTTATCATAAATCTATTTTTTTTTCACACTTCAATTTGTTCCGGAGTATTGGAGTAGTGGAATACTGGGTGATTGAGAAATATCTTTTTCAATACCCCATTACTCCATCACTCCAATGCTTTATCTTTGCTTCATGCCATCAAATACAACAACCTCCATATATCCTGTATAAGCTTTTCAAACATACTGCGAAAAATCATTGCCATTGCCGGTAAAACAATTGCCAATGTTGTCAGGCCCAATCCGATCTTTAACGGGAGTCCAACGAAAAAGATATTGATCTGCGGCACTGTCCGTGCAACAATACCCAGTGACAATGACGTCAGAACAAGCACAGAAAAAACCGGTGCGGCAAGCCGTATTGCCATTACGAACACATTCGCAACCATCGATACCAGTAGATTAGCGACACTTCCCGTGGGCATATGTGCATTGAATAAAGGAATAACTTCAAAACTTTTCTGTATCGCAAGTAATAAAAAGTAATGTCCATTTACCAGAAGAAAGATAATACTGAAAATAATAATCAGAAATTGTCCGCTCACAGTGCCTGCTGCATTAGAAAAAGGATCAATCAGGCGTACAAGGGCAAAACCCATTTGTGTATCTATCAGTCTGCCGGCAAATTGGACGGATGCAAATAATAATGTCGTGGCAAATCCGATAGTGATGCCGATAAAGAGTTCCTGAACTATCATGACAGCAAACCGCGGCAGGGTAAAAACGAATTCTTCAGGGACTTGTACCGGAACAAGAGGAAATAATATTATTGCCAGTACAAAAGAGAATCCGGCTTTCAGTTGCCGGGGGACATTTTGAGACCCGAATATCGGAAGCAAAGAGATCATCGCGGTAATCCGTACAAAAATCAGAAGAAAAACCTGTATCTGTTCTGCTGTTAAATTTTCAGGTATCATAATTATTGTCTGCTAACCGTTGACATTTACGCCTCCCGAAGGGGGCGTTGATAGGCACATGTCTAAAATCCGTCTCTATTTAACTGAAATTAATTAGTTCCTGTTAAATATTGACAGATGACAGTCATTCCCGCATGTTTTTGGCGGGCGAAGTGCTCCGCAGGGGTGAATCCATGCCCTTAAACACTTAAAAAGCTGGATTCCGGCCAAAAGCATGCCGGA
>CBDVBE010000299.1:0-8562 GCA_965372145.1 uncultured bacterium
CAGAGAAAAGTGATTGTGATTTCTAAACATTAAAACTGATAACTGCCAACAGGTAACTTAATAACTGATTTAAAGGAGAAACCATGCGTACAACTTTCCTATTCGTTATACTCTGTTTTACGACACTGACCTTTACTCAGGAGAAAGCTCCTGATTTTACCCTTAAAAACCTTGAAGGTGAGGATGTTTCCCTGTCTGATTTTGCCGGTAAAGTGGTTGTACTCGAATGGTATGCAACCTGGTGTACTAAATGCCGCGGTGCGTTTCCAGAGTTTAAACCGTTTTTTAATAGATTAATAAAGGAGTATGCTGAAAAGGATGTTGTCGTTATTGCAATTAATCTTGACAAGAAGGATCCCGAAAAACTGGCTAAGTTTGTAGAAAAGCAGGGTATTGAGTACCTTACGCTGACTGATCCAGAGGGTATCACAGGAAAAAGTTACAGCCTCAAGATGTTACCATTAATTATAGTTGTTGATAAAGAGGGTGCTATTGCAGAAAAAATAACCGGGTATAAAAAAGGTAAAACAATAAAACAAATAGAAAAATCAGTACTATCTCTCACGAGTCAGTCGGAGTAGTAACCCTTTTTGATATCTAAACTTCCATAATACTTTAAATGATAATGATATTTTTTAAAATAAGAAGGTTTTTTATAGTATATTATTTAATGCAGACTTAAGAAATATTAAATATAGATGTATATATAATAGAAACACATTGCTGGTGTAATATCCCTTAAAAGGAGTTAGTACTATGAAAAAACTTTTTCATGTAACAATTATTGCAGTTGTCTTTTTCGCATCCTTTCACTCGCTGGGTTTTGGCCAAAACTTATCCATTGAGGCAAAAACAGAAACCTACGGCGGCATCAATACCGGGGGCGATCCTGAGGATAACGTTGCTGTTATTTATATAATGACACCCGACAGCCAGTTTATAAACACCTGTATGGTCTGGGGTGAGACCGGTTTTGATTTCATGCTGAAGAATTGGCGAATAATCAGTGGAATCGGACAAGCCGGTTATTATGATGGAGTAACCCAGGCTACCAGAGATGATCATTCAGATCCTTTAGTCGCCCTCTGGGATTGTAAAGACACCGCAGGGAATCAAGTTACAGCCGGAACCTATGACTACTGGATTGAAATGAACGAGCATGACTGGTGGTGGCAGGAATTGGATCCAAACGAGGTATATAATGGCAGGATTACAAAGGGAACAATTGAGATAGATTTTGTAAAAGAAATATATGATACCGGTACCGCAATAGAAAGCATCTTCGATATATATGCCCACTTTGATCCGACAACAAAAATCACTTTTAAAGCTTCATCTGATCAATCGAATGCTGTGTCTTTCACATATAATCCGGTATCACGCCTGTTGATTATGAAGCTCGGTCCACTTTCTTCCTATGCGGGAATGGTACATATTTACGATGTACAGGGAACTACCCTTAAAACAATCTCATTCAATCCCAACACACAACGTATCTGCTGGGATGGTACAAACACAGCCGGATATCCAATGCCATCAGGCGTTTATATATTCGAAATAAAAACTACTGACACACCTAAAAAATCCTTTGTTCATACTGCGACATTGTATAAATAATATTTGACTATACATTTCAATATGAATTTATAAACTCTGTGTAATTTTTACATGGAGTTTTTTTATCCTGAAGCAAACATGACTCATCCGCAGATAGTATGACACATCGTATTAATTTATTGATTTTTAGCTGGATATAAAAAAGTAAGCATATAGAGGTAATTGAAAAAGTTTCTTTGTGGATCCCTAAATCCCTTAATAAGGGACTTATATGGAATATGTTATAGTATGAATTCAACTTTTGCAATTACCTCTATATACTGTATTTTACGGTGAGGTAATACAACAAAAAAAGCCCATCTCATAAAGATGGGCCCAGAAACTTCTCTATAACGATACAGGTAAAAACTGTTACCGGGTATACCAGAACTTCTTGACAACCGTTCCCTGTTGAGTTCCGATACTCACAATATGCATTCCGGATGATAATAATTCCGGCATAGCATACCAGCCGCCGTTACCGTTTGTTGTAAAAGATGCTAACTGTTTTCCCTGTACATTGGTAATAGTAATCGTCTGAACTCCTGTAAAGGGGATATATATCATATATGCATCAGCTTTTTTAAGGAAAGATATCCGATTACTTGCTTCCGAAAGATTATAAATTGTACCGGTTCCGGTTATCGTAAACGTACTTGATTCATCATCTCCGGCATTCCCCATGGCATCATAGGCATAGACTTTGACCTTACAACTCGAAGATGTTTCATCAGGCACTGTCCAGGAATAGGTTCCGGTATTGCCTGTCGCACTATCTACAAGCTCCCAGGTAGAACCACCGGTGTTTAAATAGATCGCCCGCGAAACCACAGCGACATTATCGGTAGCTGTCCATTCGATATCATGACTCGTTCCAGCCTGCAGGTCAGCACCGCTTGTTGGCGATGTTACACTGACGTCAGGTGGTTCGCTGTCAATATCATCTAACAAGTCCCCGATTTTCGAATCGAGACCGCTATAGGCACCACTAAAGTTATTGGGGAAGTCCTTACGGTATGCTACTTTACCATCCATACCCACTGTAACCATAGTCGTATAATTTGCATGCCACATACTGGAAACAACAGCGTCCCTTGCATACCCTTTGTCAACTAAACCCGGATGTGTAATAGGTATGTCAGAAAAGTAGTCCAAATATTTTTCATAGTGCTCTATTCTTTCAGGGAAATCGCATTTAGGCATATAATGTGGACTTTGGTTTGGGTGAGCTTCCCAGTGGTAAATATCATATAATGCAAAAAAAGTATTTGATTTGTACTTCTCGTATATTCTATGTCTTTCGCGCGCCGCGCTGTATGAGTTACAGAACGGGGGTCAACTTAAACTGCCAAAGACAAAGGTCACGACCTTCTTGCCATATACCGTGTCGGTACTGAATTCCTGATCCTTATACTGATACATCGTGAAGGTAGGTGCATCAGTGCCTACATTTTGAGCATAGGTCGATGTTACACTAACCATGCACATGGTGAACAATAGAACTACAAGTTTTTTTTTAAGGATACTATCCATATCGAATCCCCCTTTATACTGATATAAATTAATTAATTTTTCCCCTCTCCGGATACTCGGTTCTTATCTTATTAATATAATACAAATATTAGGAATTAATTAATTTTTTTTTATAATTACTTAAAAAGAGCTATCCTCTCGATTCAGGTAACTACTATATGTTGTGCTATCGTTACAGCATCTCATAGTGCTCAAAATGTGTATGAGGTTGAAAGACCTTAATAATATCGTTTGACTCGATATCTGGAGAATTAAAAGCCCTGTTGTCAGGCAGAAACGTATCCGTTCTGTTAACCCATCTTTTTTCCCTCCTGGAATTGAATGATATTATAGCCTCACTATTTCCAGGAGGCATAAATGCGAAATGTACGATTCAGGAAAAAAGATGATATTCTCTCCCAGCTGAGCCAACAGCCAAGCAGTGGATTAACGGTAGAAGATTATTGCGGAGAACATAGCATCGCCGTATCGACTTTTTTAAATTGGCGCAAGAAATATTCTACAGGACCAGCAACCCCACCTCAGCCAGCACCTTTTGCGCGTGTTTCGGTATCACCTCCTGATGCAGCCCGGTATGAGATTTTATATAACAACCTGACGATACGGGTGCCGGTTGGTTTAGAGCAGTCAGCATTACGAGAGCTTTTTACCCTATTGCTTGAAGAACGTTAATAATGCTTGCATTAACAGAGACGGTGGAGATATATGTGTGTCTGAAACCGGCAGATATGCGTAAATCCTTTGACAGCCTTGCTCACCTGGTTGAAGATTTTATGGGCAAGAGTCCCTTGTCGGGTCATTTATTTGTTTTCATCAACAAACGCCATAGTATGCTCAAGATATTATTCTGGGACCGTACCGGCTATTGCCAGTATTATAAGCGTCTGGAATCGGGTACGGTCAGCCTTCCGGTATCTGCGGATGAAGATACCAGCAGCATAGCAATAAGTAATGAGCAGTTGCACCTGATTCTTGATGGTGTAAATATATGGGGATATCAGGCAAAAAAAACATAAATAATACTTGACAAATAGGATTGTGTAATATATATTATATTATGCATTTAAACACTGAAACCTTACCTGCCGATCTTGCTGAATCCCATGCTTTAATTCAGAAACAACACGGTGAAATAAATCATTTGAAACACGAGCTCTCTCTGCTTAAACGTATGGTTTTTGGCCAGAAGTCGGAGACGTTAGTAACTCCCCAGCCAGAGCAGACGGTATTGGAAGGACTTTTTGAGTCCAGTGCCCCACAACCCGGTTTCGCAGAAGATAAAGAGACAATAACCTACGAGCGCAGAAAAAAGAAAAAAGGTCATGGCCGGAATGCTATTCCTGATGACATCTACTGTGAGGAACATATACTTGAACCCTCAGATGAAGAGAAGCTGTGTTCCTGCTGTGGTAAAGAGAAAAAGTGTATAGGCCGGGAAGAAACAAAGATTTTAGATTATAAACCGGCAGTTCTCTTCGCTAAAAAGTATATACGTCCTAAGTATGTGTGTCCCGATTGTCCGGATCAGGGAGTAACGACCGCGTTATTACCTTCCCGTCCTATTGAGAAAGGTGTTGCCGGTAATGGTCTGCTCTCCTATATCCTGGTGAGCAAATATGTAGACCATCTTCCGCTTTATCGCCTTGAGAATATCTTCAAACGGTACAATGTACATATCAATCGTTCAAGCATGGTGGGTTGGATAGGACACGTGTGTCGCTATCTTCAATTGATCTATGATGCCCTTCACGAAACGCTTTTAGAGAGTGATTATTTACAATCGGATGAGACACCTCTTAAGGTGCAGGATAAAACGAAAAAACGAAAATGTCATCATGGCTATTTGTGGCCGTATACGGATGGGCGGATTATTTTGTTTGAGTATTGCAAATCCCGGAGTCGTGATGGCCCCAACAATTTTCTGAAAGATTATTCAGGCTATTTACAGACCGATGATTATGCCGGATACAATGAAATCGTAGAAAAAAATACCATAACCCGTATCTTATGTTGGGCACATGCCAGAAGAAAGTTTTTCGATACTCGGGATGCAGATCCTGAATATGTTGACAAGGTACTTTTTCATATTGCTAAATTATATGCTGTGGAGAAATACTGTCGTAAGGAAAAGCTTAAACCTGAGAAACGGTATGAGGTCAGACATATTGATGTGCCTCAGTATTTAGCTGAGCTTAAAGAGGTGCTGCTTATTCCGGGAAAAATAATTCTACCGAAAAGTTCTTTGGGTAAAGCAATCAAATATACGCTAAGCAACTGGTCTTTGTTAATCAGGTATCTTGAGGATGGCCGGTTGGAGATCGATAATAACCGTATTGAAAATGCGATCAGGCCTGTTGCACTGGGAAGAAAGAACTGGCTCTTTGCGGGTTCACATGAAGGGGCAAAAAGACTTGCCATAGTATACTCGATATTTGGTACATGCAAAATGAATAGTATTAATCCCTTTGAATATATTGAGGATGTGCTCGATAAAATCATCGACTATCCTCATAACAAAATCAAAGAACTTACACCGATTGAATGGAAAAAACTACAGCAGGCAAATACTCATGACGACATGGGATGACGGAACGGATACGCAGAAACCTCCTTTTTACGGTCCTTTCACAATATTTTTTAAACGGAGGCATTCTTTCATATGTCTATACACAGGATATTGTGTCAACCTGAACGAAGGGGATACCTCCTTTACTTAACTAAACTAATTTTCACCAGCTTTCCATATAAACGAAGGTTTTTTTTGCCTGAACCAGTAATAATTTGTTTTCTATAATGAGTTCGCTCTAAAAAGCCATTTTTGTTAAAACTTGACAAAAGGTATATTTCAATACTGTTCTTTGAAAATTCGGCATAAAAAGTTCTAAGCACTTATGGTAATAGCCTATTGCATGACCGATAGCTTTTAATATCGAATTGATATGGCTATATCCAGGGAACAGATGAGGATTTTCCAGTATATACCGGTATATCCTCCCAAAATTAATCCCGATAGACATAGTAAAGGCAAAGAGGATTGTCTTAAATATTCCTCTCACTTTTAATTTCCCTTTATGATTATACGCTTTTGTATACTCTTTGACTGTTGCTTCAATGTTTGGTCGTATTTTCTGTCTTTCAATTGGTAATTGCTCTATCGCATGAATGCGGTGCTGTAATTTGACCATTTCTTCATCAAAGTAAAATACGCGACGTTCCTTTTGTTTAATAGTCTGACACTCTTCGGCATACGGGCATTGTGCACAAATCGTCATATCAAAACATGCTTTGTATCGTTTGCGGGTATTCTGTGATTGAGTACTTTGCAGTGGACAGGAGACATTGTGCTGTCCAGGTTTTGTTTCTTTAATTTCAATGGCAACCCCGGGTGTACGGCCACGGACTGCTGTTTGAATGTGATTGATGGTATGCTCTTGCATTTTCTTGTCATTATCGCTACTGCCATATGCTCCATCTGTATGGAGCTCATTCAAATCGGGGGTCTTAGCTTTTATTATATCGATACGGTCGCTAAGGATTGTACTGTCATCGGTGTTGTTAGCCGCTACTGCCACATCAGTAATCAGATTAAGGCTATTTTCAGGATTTGCTGTTTCCGTTATATTAACTACCTGACCATGATAGCTACTGTCTCGTTTACTGCGAAATGTCGCATCAATATCATCAGGCGATTGTAAAGAGGAAGAACCGATTTTCTTAGAATCTTTAACCGTTATCTTATCAGAAACAATACAGAAATGCTCGTTGTAAACGCGCTCAAAAATCTTGAATACCTCAGTAGAACTATATAATGGCTTGAGGGCGTGATAAAGCCTGTGGTATATAACAGCTAGTTCTTCCAGTTCATGAGGAATATCTGATTTGTTTAAGCTGTAAATGAATTTACTTGATGTTTGCGAGAGATAAGGAGTAAATATTTCCTTATACTTCTGCTGGTCATCTTCATCAAGTACCCGGTAAAGTCGAATAAGCATCTCTACCAGCAGCTGTGTACGACTATATGAGCGGATATTCGACATTGCCTGGAATGAGTCCATCCGTTGAATATCTGTTTTAATCTTGAGTTCTTTGAGTTGGTCTTGTGTAAGTGAATCAAAGACCCGCTCTAAAAGATTTATTCCTTTTTCGGTGAAATATTTTAGCAATCGATTCTGGAAATTAAAAAATGTAGCCGGACAAAAAGGGGTATCATCAAGATTGTTCAGTCCGAGCGCAAAACGTAATCGAAGATCAAAATCGATTCGGTCAAACAGTTCTTCAGTAGTCCAACCCTTTTTCTGGTAGAAAATAAGAGAGGATACCAATACATTAACAGGTGCATTCGGCCGGCTGCCGGTATCAGAGAAAAGTGGAGCAAAAAGGTTTTCATCGATATTACAAAAAATGAGTTTGTAGAAAGATGCTTCCAGTGAATTGTGAAGTTTCTTGCGTTTAGATTCTGAAAAATGACTTTCTATGCCGAAGATATCTTGTTGTAAATGACTGTGATTTTCTGAAAACATGCTACCCCTTAAATTGTTTGTAACTATTTTTTTATCATAGGGTTAGTATAGTTTGTGGTAATACTGTTTGTCAAGTTATATTTTACTTTTTCATGGGTAATTTTACCCGTTGTTAACTTTTTAGAGTGAACTCTATAATCTTAAGGAAAATTTTTTATAGGACTTTATTTTTATGAAGGAAAGGAATTTGAACAGGAAAACATGGATGGTACCTTTATTTTTCAGGAAAATCAGGCTGCACCGGCAGCAGACTCCATACAACTCAGAATGGTGTATTCCCGGTATTTTTGAAAGTATGCGGACAAAATGATTCAAAAAGGATGCTATCACCTATTTTCAATACATATTGGGTATCTTCAGCAATTAATAAGACCGAACCTCCTCAGGATAAAATAAACGAATAGGATTAGTCTGATTTATAGATTTCATTAAACTGGTCATATGCATGCCCATGGCATTACAGATTGCGAAAATTGTATTCACCGATGGAGATACAATAGAACTTTCAATCTGGCTAAGCATACTTGAGGAAATACCGGACTTTTTTGCCACATTGGATTGGGTTAAACGGACACCTTCACGATGCTGCTTGATCAGCGGGCCAATTTTAGAAGCAGAATTATTACCAGATAATGTATCCATATCCACTTTTTTTATTTTCAGAAATCCAGATTCGCCACAAAGTTATATATCGCAAAAATTTCTGGCACACAACAAGGTGAAACGACATGCTCTCTTAAATGATTGTTCTTAAGGTAGTTATGTTTCTGATAAAATATTATTGCTACAACATTACGAAATATTACTTTGCGATGCAAATTCTGTAACTTGTTGATTTATCAAACGGGATCTGGATCTCTAAAGTGGTCGAGTTTTTTAAACAGGGAAAAGATTTTTCATAAGTGGGCTCCTG
>CBDVBE010000300.1:0-8544 GCA_965372145.1 uncultured bacterium
GGTGAACACCACCCAGCCGTTTAAATTCCGGTCAGCGGCACACCCTTCATACCTCATCGACCTCAATGAAGTAACTACCGTCAGTAATGTGATAACCTTCTCTGTCACCAGTTTCACCGACAATGTGGTTCCGGCCAACGGTGACTCCATCTGGATATATGCCGGCCATGGTGTACAGGATAATGTCGGCATTGAACAGAAAGTACCTGATAACATCAAGCAGTCGTTGTCAGTATACTCTGCCTATAGCATCCTCTCGGCTGTATACTATGACACAGATCTCAGGCCGGACGGCCTCATTGACCTTGTCAGCGTCACCATGAATGCTATGCCTGACACTATCGATTTTACCGCTTTAGCATCCGCAGTCCAACTGCCGGTATACCGTTCCTTTAACGCGCTTGCACCGGGCGATTTTACCGCCACGGCAAACGGGTTTAACCTTGCAGTAACCCAGTCAGGCGTTGAAGCGTACACTGCTGTTGATAACCGTGACATACTGGCAATAACCCAGAACTGCATTATCAGCAGCGCCGGTATGCTCGTCGCCGGTCAAACGTCTGTTTTTGACAGCCTTGCCCCGGTGATCACCAAGGCGGTATTCTATCCCGCATTCAAACAGGATAATCAGGATGTACCCGATACCCTGGCTGTTACCTTTTCGGAAACAATCAAATCCCCTTCCACCGTCTCAACGGCCTGGCCGCGGCCATTCCTGTACTGTCATGCTGACGCGCAGCTCTATACGATGGACCTTCGGTTACTCACCATTGGTGATGGCAAAGCCATAGTATTCACGGTCACAGGTAAAAATGACTACCCTGAAATATCAGGCGATTCCATCCGGATCGCGAAAGAAGCACTGATAACAGACAACCTGTCAATTGTCCAGAGTAAAGACACAAAACCGCTGCCGTTGATTGTCCGGAAATACAAGTATGCCTATAATGTTCAGGTATTCCCGAATCCCTATACCCCAGGCGAAACAGACAAAAATGTTCTGCTCAACATTGAAAAAGCATGGCAGTATTACTCAATTGACATTAATAAAAAAGGTGTACTCATTCTTGTCAAACCTTACGGGTATATAAACAAGCAGGTAACTGTCTCTATCACTGCGCAGGTATTTGACGTGGTCGGCAACACCGTCATGATCAAAGAGGAAGATGCATTTACCTATACTAATGACGAAACCAAGCAGGCATGGTATGTTATTTGGGACACGAAAAATGAGCAGGGACGGTTCATAGCACGAGGCAACTATCTCTGTGTGGTCACTGTCAAGGATCATCAGGAAGGAAGCAGCGTTGTGAAAAACGACTATCCGGTGATGTTTGGGGTGAAAAAATGAGTAATCGGTGATCAGTTATCAGTTACCTGTTTGTGTCCGGCCGGAAACGTCATTCCCGCATGTTTTTGGCGGGAATCCAGAGAGGTGTAGAAGTGAACAAGTTGTTTTATGTTTACATATTGGCAAGCAAGCGAAATGGAACTCTATACATAGGCATTACCTCAGACCTGCTGAAGAGGACATATAAACACAAGAACAAGATGCTCAAAGGCTTTAGTGAAAAGTATGGGGTTGATAAACTTGTGTATTACGAAATGTATGAAGATGCGTTGACTGCCATAACCCGGGAAAAACGATTGAAAAAATGGCGAAGAGAATGGAAACTCCGACTTATTGAGGAAAAAAATCCTATCTGGAAGGATTTATATAATGAAATCAAGCCATGACTGGATTCCAGCCTACGCGGGAATGACAGGCGGAAACCACACTATAAAGTAGGTACTGGAGTTAACTGTATATCCATAAAAAAATTTTCTAAAAACAGAAAACCGGTCACCTGTTTGCCGATAATTACTTAGTGTCTGGCCGGAATCCAGCTTTTTTTGATGTTTTAAGGCATGGATTCCCGCTAAAAACATGCGGGAATGACGTTTTCAGACGGACACTACTTACCCAAAAGAAAAATGCGATGAAACATTCCGTGAGGCTATGACAGTACTGAATGTCACCCGATGGAAGAGAAACATTATATATTGGAGCGTACACTGGTTCGGTGAATCCTATTGGGACAAAAACACCTCTGAAAAGATTCTCTCGTATAAAAAGATGCATGAAGAAGCATTCGCTGCCTTACAGATGCAATAATATTCTCTCGTGTAATAGATACAAGAAAAATAATCAGCAATAAAACTTTCCAAACGAATCATACGAGTAATATTTTACATCTGTTCCCATTAAAATGTATTATCCTAAAAACAGCAGTCAGAAATACCCAAAGGGCATAACTACCAGTGGAAATGAATTTCCTACTGTCCGTTTAACAGAAATCAGAATACAGAATGATAAAAACCAATTATTTATTAAGAAAAGTCACCTGTTTAAAAATGCACCTAACGGGTGAATGAAAAATAGGGCTAAAATATTCTTAAACACCTTATTCCTTCTGTGTTCTGCGTTCTGACAACTGAGTTCTACTGCGACTTTTAGTACCTTAGAAATAATTTTCTGCGTTTTTTTACCCTGAAGGGCACATGTGGCAGAAAATTATTTCGTGAAGGTACTTATCCAGTTTATCTGGGTTAGGATTATATAATCAATAACATTTCTATGGTATTTCAATCAGGATTTTTTCTATGAATAACAGGTATGTTTTTTTTCTTCTTATTCTTCTTATGACGTCCATCCTTCAGGTAAAGTGTAATGAAAATCTTACCGCAGAGGAAGCGTTCAAAAAAGGTGCAGGATTCTTAAAGGAAAAAGATACGAAAGCTGCATATAAATATCTAAAAAAGGCGGTTGACAAGTCACCCGACAACCCCTATTATCACTGGACAGCGGCGAAAGCGGCGCCGAACAGAAATATGGCATTTATTCACAGTCAGGCTGCCTGGGATAACGGGCTGAAATCAACTGATGTGCTGCTCATGCTCACCAATTTATCCTTTCAAAATACCAAAGAAGAAAAATTAACCTATGCATTATCCCTCTTTAACGATCTGCCTGACAGTATACGAAATGATGTTTTACGGGGAGCACTTTTCGACCGGTTCGAAGAGTATGATTCAAGCATTGCTCTCTGGGAAAGGGTGCATCAATCCTCACCAAAACCTGAACTGTGCAATAAAATTGCTATTGCTTACAGTAAAAAGGGAGAACAGGAAAAAGCCCGGAAATTTCTTTTAACATGCAAAAAGAGGAAGCAGCTTGACAGTAAAGGTTTTCTTCTTCTGGCCTATCTTCTCGTTTTCGATTATAATCTAGATCGTACGCATGCTCTCTTTGAGGAAGCACGGGCACTCGGATTATACACTGATAACGTACAGCTTGAGCATGCAGGTTTTCTGGTTCTTGAAGGAAAACTTTCAGAAGCGGAAACCCTTCTTATTCCGCTTGCCGAACCTGTTCCCGATACTAAAGAAGCTGCCATCAATCAACGTGCCCGGATTGTGCTCAGCTATGTGTATAGAGCGCAGAGAAGGCCGGAAAAAATTAAGCACCTCTCAACGCTGGTACAAAAAGATTCAGATGAACCGGCATACTATTCAGCATTATGCGACCTGCTGTATGACAGCAGCAACGCGCTTGAAAAATTAAACAAAGCCCGTCAGAAATTACCTGATTTCCCCATTATAGATCTTATCTATGCCCGGGAAAATGCCCGGAAAAGCAATTTTACCGAAGCTGCCAAAGGGTATAAACGCCTCCCGGTAATTTTTATCAAGTCACAACGCATTTTAATAGAATATGCAATAGTATTAACAAAAATCGGTAAAGACGACGAAGCACTCTCGCTGATCATGACCCTCCATAAGAAAAAACGTTTCACAAAGCATTCATTAGAACTCTTTAGAGATATTACCTTCAGAAAGAAACTTATCAAAGAAAGTATGGCTGCGCAAAAAATCCTTGAAAAAAAATATAAGGATGATGCCAGTGTACAATATACCAGTGCGATAATTGCCCTGCGGAATGGTAAGACCGAAAAAGCCCTCTCTATATTATCAAAACTGGCGAAAAGATATCCGGAGGAACAGGCTTTTGAAATTGCTCGTATCAGAACATATCTAATTAAGAGGGATTATAAACAGGTTATTAAAGAGTGCCGTGAAAGCTCGCTGGAAGTACATGTGTTATGTCCTATGCTGGCGGAAACATATATCAAACTTGGTGAGCCGGATAAAGCCGAAAAGGTGTTCCGCAAAAGTATAACGCAGAAAAAAAGTCTTAAACTTATGCTCGCATTTGCCCAATTCCTGACTAACCAGAAATACTATGAAAAAGCAGTAACAGTATATAAAGAGATTATAGAAACCTATGAGCCGAAATTGAAAAAAGATAACAGGGGCAATGCCCTGATGCTCAACAATTATGCATGGACCCTTCTGCAAATTCCCTCTTCAGATAAAAAAGAAGCGCTTTCAATAATTAAAAAAGCCTATAGCCTCTATCCCGAGAATCTACATATTCTTGATACATATGCAACAATTCTCTTGAAAAATGCCAGATATAAGGAGTGTATAAAACTGCTCAAGGATCTTGATGCTGCAAAAAAAGAGCCTAACCTGCTCCTGCATCTTGCAGGTGCGTACGATAAAATAGGAGATTCCAATAAAGCGGTTCGAACCTATAAGGATATCCTGCTCAGTATAGACTCTACAACAGTCCTTTCATTCTCATCAACCAAAGAAACTGTGCAAAAACGAATCGATGAACTTTTACGTGAGAATTAGAAATTGGAAATTATTGCTCCTGCTACGGAACAGATTGTTTAAAAATATTTAAAAAAAATGATGTTTTGTGACGTAGATCACAGACTTTTTTTCAAACACAGTATAGATTATTATTAATTGAAATAAATTAGTAAATAAATTTGACTATGTATCATGTGTTTTTATTATTTTAGTCTTCTTTAAATAACGATTTTAAGTGGAGTTTTTTATACACTCTGAGAGGAAATTATACCTGAAATATTATACACATAATAATTTAAAAAAATGGATATGATTAAGGTATATATTAACTCTAATTATGGTGAAGATACATTGTTTATGGGGAAGATTATTGTTTTATACATAAATCTACTTTAGGGGGGTTGGACTTTTATCCAGCCATTTACACACTACTTCATACCACATTATATCGCCATGCTGCGATGAGCTTACATTGGATGGAGGGCTTGCATTTTATAACCATCCAAAGGTTTTCTTAAAAAAAAAGAAAGCATATTTACGCTTTCTTGGAGGAGAACAGGTTAGTTAAAAGGAATAACCTTTTAGCTAAAAAGTACACAAGCTTAGTGGTCTTGTTCAAAAATACTATGACCTATTATCCTCCTCGTGCTCGTCCGTCGTCCTCGAAAAAAAAGAGCCGACGAGAAGGAGGGACGAGGACGATTAAAAACGCCAGTATATCTATGAACACATGCACTTAGTTGCATAGAGATCATACAATATCTGACAAGGGCTTGAGTTATCCGGCTGGTGGTTTCAAAGAACATAACTCATTGAAAACTCGTTAATAACAAAGAAAAGAAATGGATACAAAATCGAAAGATTAATACAGGAATTTGATAGTTAATTCATCACACATATAAAATCTAAAAAGTGAGTAAAAGTATGAAAAAATGGAATGTTTTTAAATTGATTATCCCGGGCCTGAAAAAGAAAAATCCGTCGGAAGAAAATACAGACATAACAGATACCTACATTCTCTTTAACCGGGAATATTCCTTCTATCCGGAAGACTATTTCCGTGGTATGCTTCTTATGGAACGGAAACGATCGGAACGTTCACGGAAACCCTTTATGCTTATGCTGCTCAACCTCAGCAAGCTCTCTCCCGGTGGAGTTAAAATAAAAGTCATTAAAAAGCTTATTAAAACCCTTAATACATCAACCCGGGAAATAGATATTAAAGGGTGGTATAAACTAAACCTGGTTATGGGTATTCTTTTTACTGAATTTGATGGTATCAGTAACGAATCGTTGACCAGCAAAATCAAAACCAACCTGAAAGAAACTCTCACTCCTGAACAATTTGATCTAATTACAATAGTATGCCATACGTTTCCGGAGGATGATCAGAAAGAAGAAAAGAAAACTGTCGAGAAAAATGCCGTGCTTTATGATTCAGGATCGAATGATGATACGGTAAAACGCATATCACAACTGTGTAAACGCGGTATAGATATCGCCGGGAGTATTTGCGGGATACTTCTATTTTCACCTTTCTTCATCTTCATTTCCGCTGCAATAAAAGCTACGTCGAAAGGTCCTGTCTTTTTCAGACAAAAAAGGGTCGGTATAAATGGAAAAACATTTACCCTGTTAAAATTTCGAACAATGGACTGTAGTAATAACACTGACATCCATAAGGATTTTATTAAACAATTCATTAACGGAAACACTTCATCTCAAAATGATGCAGCCGCTTCAACATTTAAATTAAAAGATGATCCCCGCATTACTAAAATCGGTAAATTCTTGCGGAAATCAAGCCTTGATGAAATCCCCCAGTTTTTAAATGTGTTGTGGGGGGATATGTCGTTGGTTGGACCGCGTCCTGCGATTCCTTATGAAGTGGACGAATACGATACCTGGCATAAACGCAGAGTACTCGAAGTTAAACCGGGTATTACAGGCATCTGGCAGGTAAAAGGCAGAAGCAGAACCGATTTCGATAATATGGTGCGCATGGACATTCAGTATATAGATAGCTGGTCACCGTTTATGGATTTAAAACTGATTTTTCAAACACCAGTAGCCCTCTTAACGGCAAAGGGAGCGTTCTAATTTCCCTTGAGTCTTTTTTAGAAGTGTCTACGATACGTCGACCGGTGAATTCTCCTAAAAGTATTAGCAATTATTGGTGAAGGTACTATGGTTTAAAGAATACTTCCTGGATAGTACCTCGAAAGGTGTTATATAAAATTCTATAGCTCCCATAAAGATACAAATAAGGTACATGATATTAGACTTGTTATCCATGTAAGTCATTGAACTATATTACATGTGGAAAATATATAGAGATTGTTAAACAAATAAGGTCGAGAGCAACAAATTCATTCACGAATGTGCCTGGAATATAAGCGGCAGGTACCGCCGACGGGGGAAAAGTGCGTCCTGCACTATAGCACACTCCCTCTTTGTAAAGCTCTCCGTTTACTGTTGTAATCTCATTCTGTAATTAATAACAACATTCACATTAACAAGGATTGGTGCTATGATACACATGGGGGTTATTGGGTATGGGTATTGGGGACCGAATATCGTACGGAATTTTAACAGCCTTGATGAGGTCAAGGTTATTTCTGTATGCGATCAGAAACCTCAAAGAACCGAGACGTTAACTAAAATTTATCCGGATATTCATATCTGCTCCGACAGTAATGAGGTAACCGAATCTGCAGATATTGATATCGTTGCAGTAGTCACACCGGTTTCTTCACATTTTGCACTTGCTAAAAAAGCACTTGAGAATGGCAAGCATGTTTTTGTAGAAAAACCTTTCACCGCAACTGTCGCTGAAGCCGAGGAATTAATTAACCTTGCAGAGCAAAAAAACCTTAAAATTATGGTTGACCACACCTTTCTTTTTACCGGTGCTGTAAAAAAGATTAAAGAAATTGTGGATAGCGGTGAACTCGGCGAGATCTACTATTACGACTCAACACGAGTAAACCTGGGACTCTTTCAGCATGATGTTAATGTCATCTGGGATCTTGCTCCCCATGATTTTTCAATCATGAACTATCTGGTCAGTGAACGACCTACTGCCGTTTTAGCGTGCGGCAAATCGCACGTATATGAACATGAAAATATTGCCTACATCTCCGTCTATTTTACGGGAAACATGATTGCACATTTCAACGTAAACTGGCTCTCTCCTGTAAAAATCAGAAACACACTCATCGGCGGCGAAAAAAAAATGCTGGTATGGGATGACATTAATCCCGATGAAAAAGTCAAAATCTACGACAAAGGTATCGAGGTGAAAAACAGTGAAAGTATTTACAACCTCCTGGTCAGTTACCGATCCGGTGATGTCTGGATACCCAAAGTGGAACAGACAGAAGCCCTGAAACTGGAAAGCCAGTATTTCCTCGACTGCATTAATGACGGTACCGTACCTATTAATGACGGCCATGCCGGGCTGGAAGTGGTCAGACTGCTTGAAGCCTGCAATAAATCCGTTAAAAACAGCAGCGAGCTGGTTAAGCTGTAAAAACACACAAAAAATTATCTCTCGCAAAGATCGCCAAGTTTAAATAAATAACACAAATAAATTTATGGTTTTTAAACTAAATATAATACTTCTTTTTATATCTCTTCCTTTGCGTACTTTGCGGCTTTGCGAGAGAAACAATCTTTTCCCCTCTCGCTAAGATCGCCAAGTTTAAAAGATTTAAATTTATAGTTTTAAACCAAATATAATACTGTCTTAATATCTCTTCCTTTGCGACCTTTGCGCCTCTGCGAGAAAACAATCTTTTCCCCTCTCGCTAAGATCGCCAAGTTTAAAAGATTTAAATTTAT
>CBDVBE010000301.1:0-8498 GCA_965372145.1 uncultured bacterium
CGATCATTATCTCGCAAAAGAGGCGGTGCAGAACATCCTCGTATTCCGTTTCGCAAATTCACTCTTCTATCCGGTCTGGAACAGCAGATATATAGACTCAATCCAGATTAACGCATTTGAGTCGATCGGCGTTGAAGAGCGCGGTGCTTATTTCGATCATGCCGGGATTATCCGGGATATGGTACAGAATCATCTCATGCAGTTGTTGAGTCTCATTACCATGGAGGCGCCGGTGTCGATTAACTCCGAGGAGATTCGTGCACAGAAAATTAATATCATGAAAGCGATAACGGTGACTGAATGCTATAGAGCCCGGTATGACGGATATCGGCAGGAGAAAGGTGTAGCGCCTGATTCGACCACCGAAACCTATGCAGAAATTAAGTTATTTATTAATACCTTTCGCTGGACGGGTATGCCGGTATATATCCGAACTGGAAAAGCTCTCGATAGAAAAGGTACCGAAATTGGGGTGAAATTCAAACCGCTACCCCACTTACTGTTCAACGAGAAGGGTGACATCGCTCCGAATCTGATTGTTTTTAAAATTCAGCCGGCAGAAGGCATTGTTCTTGATATGGCGAGTAAGGTTCCAGGCAGTGATGTTCGGATCACCAATACCAATATGAATTTCTGCTATCGTGATTCGTTTGATGGGGAAATACCTGAAGCATACCAGAAACTGCTGCTTGATGCACTGAAATGTGATCGTACCCTGTTCATCGACGCTGAAGAAACTGAAATATCCTGGCAGAAAATCAATGACTTTCTTGATAAAGGTGATTTACATACTTATTCCCGGGGGACAGTGCCGCAATCGTTGCTTGGCGTGGACTGGATTGATTTTGAGCACTATTCGAACATATGTACTTGATATAATTGAGAATTAACACCACCATTTGTAAACACATTTTCTCAGAAAAAATTAACACAGGGCTGAGACAATGGTTTTATTTTAAAGGCATCATCTGTATAGCGTTCTCAAATACATGAGGTTTTTAATGAGAAACGGTAGTAAAAAGGCAAAGAATATTGAATTTAAAGGCCTCGCGATCAGTTCGGGCAAGGTTGTTTCTCAAGTGTGTGTGTATTCCGCGCGCAGGCATAATGCTGTGGCTATTCGTCCCGTTACCACTGAGAAAGAGGTACGGAAGGAGATCGAACGGTATGACGAAATCCGTGAAACATGCTCTTTTGAACTGGATTCCATAGCTGACAATGTGGCAAAAGAGGTCGGAAAAACAGAATCAGAGATTTTTGTTGCGCAGAAACACATTATGAATGATCCTGCTATTATTGATGAAATTAAAATGAAAATAACGCAGGAGAAAAAAAATGTCGAAGTAGCTATTTCTGATGTTTTTTCAAAATACGAAGAGAAGTTTGCCAACCTTGACGATGAGTATTTCAGTGAGCGTTCAACCGATATCGGAGAAATCCGCCGCCGTTTGCTTGACCGGCTCTCTAATACCCGTCCCGGATTTACCTGCGAAGGGCAGGAGCACTGCAGCCGGGGTGAAGAGCGAATCATAGTTGCCGAAGAACTCACTGCTGATATGACGGTACATATGAACCTGAACCATGTCCGAGGTATTATTACAGAACATGGCGGTTACTCTTCACATGCAGCTATTATTGCCCGTTCAGTGGGTGTCCCTGCGGTAAGCGGCGTCAAAGAAATCTATCAGCATGTAAGCTGTGGAGAACAGGTCCTGCTCGATGGTGATACCGGTACGGTTATTCTTAATCCGGACGGAAAAAAGATCCACGAGTTGATCCCGGTTGATTATGTTACTTCGGATAAAGTATGCCTGCTTTCCTCACCGCCAGGTATGGGAGCCTTTGCAAATGCAAGTTTGCTCGCTGATGTTGAACAGGCGGTTGCTGTTCGAGCTGATGGTATCGGTCTCTTCCGTACTGAAATTTTATTTATCCGCGCGGAACGCCTTCTATCAGAGGATGAACAACATTCGTTGTATACAGAAGTCGTGCGTCTGGTTGAAGGACAACCAGTAACTTTTCGATTATTAGATATCGGTGGTGATAAGGAATTGCCGTTTCTGAAGATTGCTAAGGAGAGTAATCCTTTTCTTGGATTGCGTGGTGCACGGTTCCTTCTGGAAAGTACCGAAGTTTTTTCCAGCCAGGTAAAAGCACTGGCACGGTTGAGTAAACAGGGCAAAGTACGTATTCTCTTTCCTATGATTATCGATACAATTCAGTTGGATAAACTGCTGCTTGCAGCACGCGCAGTAATGGCAACTGTTGAAGTTGTACCTGAGAATATCGAGTTCGGTGCAATGTTTGAAGTACCGAGTGCCTGTCTGCAGGCTGAGAGCATCATGAAAAAAGTTGACTTCACCAGTATCGGTTCGAACGACCTGATCCAGTACCTTTTTGCCGTTGACCGCACCAATGAATCGGTGTCCGAGGATTATAATCCCGAACACCCGGTATTATGGGAAGTACTTGCGAACCTGAGTGCTACGGCCGAAAAAACCGGCAAACCTTTGTCTATCTGCGGAGAGATGGCTGGACGCGAGGGAATGCCGACCAGGCTGCTGGATATAGGAATTACTACATTGAGTGTCAGCCCCCGCCTGATTCCACGGGTGAGGAACGAGATGGCAGAGTATGTTGAAGAAAGAACTCAGAATACGCCGGTCGGTGGCTGATTTATGAACCGGACACGTCATTGTCATTTTATTGATGAGCAGGTCCCGCTGATTGACTCCGTAAAACACTATCTCGCTGATGAGATGTTCAACAGAATAGCATCCATTAATATATTTTGTTAGAACATATATCCTCGCCACATATTGATGCACTAAATGAAGTGCGGTTTTCCTTTACTCTATGGATATAGAAATAAATACAAAGGGTGGGGGATAAATCTAAAGCATTTAAACAATTATGCAAAATAAAAACATCCTGTTTTTATGTACTCACAATTCATGCCGAAGCCAGATGGCTGAAGGATTTGCAAAACAACTGGCTTTGGATGGGATTTCTGTTGCCGGCGCCGGTACTGAAGCAACCTCTGTGAAACCAATGGTTGTTGAAGTCATGAAGGATTTGGGAATCGATATCTCTGATCAATATTCAAAGACAATCGCAGATTTAGGAAAAAAACATTTCGATCTTGTGGTAACATTATGTAATAGAGCACGAGACAGTTGCCCTGTTTTTCCTGGTGCTCCCGCAATCGTTCATTGGTCGCTGAAAGACCCGTCGACCTTTACCGGCAGTGAAGCTGAAATAAAAGAACAGTTTATGAAGAGTGCGCTGGAAATTAAGGAGCTGATATCAATACTTTTCAATCGGGGATTCTTTTCAGCATTGGTGCAGCAGAAAGAGAACCTTGAGAATCTGCTCAATTGCCTTTCAGAAGGCATTATTGCCCATGATTTAAATAGAAGGATTTTTTTCTTTAGCCGCGGTGCAGAAAAAATTACAGGATTTAAAGAGTCTGAAGTGCTCGGGAGAGACTGTCACGAAGTGTTTGGTAACTATTTATGCGGCGAAAATTGCAGCTTTTGTGATGATAATGACATATCAAAAATCAATGACAAACATTATACCACAGTATTTCTCACTGCTAACGGGACGAGAAAAGAGTTTGACGTTTCTGTAATCCCCATGAAAGATGAACAAAATACACAGATAGGAGTTGTTGCATCAATCACCGATCGTACTGCCCTTAAAAACCTCGAATGTCAGCTTGAAGAGGAGCAGGTATTCAGAGGTATTATCGGCCAGGATCATAAGATGCAGCGTCTTTACGAACTTTTAAGAGATCTTGCGCAATGTGATTTTTCTGTTGTCATTACCGGTGAGAGCGGAACAGGCAAGGAACTGGTTGCCCATGCAATACATGATGAAAGTCCACGGCGTGATAACCTGTTTGTCCCTATCAACTGTGGCGCACTGCCTGAAGGTACCATTGAAAGTGAACTGTTCGGCCATGTCAAAGGAGCATTCACCGGAGCTATACGCGATAAGAAAGGAAGATTTGAACTTGCAGACGGCGGCACTATTTTTCTTGATGAAGTGGCAGAGCTTTCCCAGGCTATTCAGGTCAAATTACTCAGAGTTTTACAGGATGGTACATTTGAACCTGTCGGGAGTGAAAAAACAAAGACGGTTAACGTACGTATAATCAGTGCTACAAATAAAAATCTCAAGGAAAATATTAAAAAAGATACATTTCGTGAAGATCTCTTCTACCGGCTTGCTGTGGTCCCGATTGAGCTGCCTCCTCTACGTGAACGCAGAAACGACATTCCCCTTCTTGCAGAGCATTTTCTGAATGATGTCATTAAAAAACTGGGCAGGGGAGATATGAACCTCTCTCAGGAGACCTTATCAATTTTCATGTCCTACTCATGGCCGGGCAACATCAGGCAATTGCAAAATGCGATTCAATTCACCATGATTAAATGCCATAGCGATACTATTCTCCCCGAGCACTTACCGCCTGAAATTCTTGAATCTGTTGATACGATGGCCCTCGGCAGCCCGGAGGATGCTGAACCCGGTAAAGTGGGAAGACGTCCCAAACTTTGTGAAGAGGATGTTAAAATGTCTCTTGAAAAAGCCGGAGGCAATAAGGCGAAAGCTGCACGGATTCTTGGTGTGGGAAGAGCCACCCTCTATAATTTCCTCAAGGAAAATCCTCATTTGAATAGTATCGGGGAAGTTGAGTGATAGAAAAATGAAGTATTGGGGTACTGGAGTGTTGGATTTCATAGCTTTTTATCCATTACTCCATCATTCCACTATTCCATTACTCCAATTACTTTTAATCCCTTCTCAGGGAGACTTCGCAATTGACAAAAACGAAACCTGAAAAGTCCCGAAAAAAAAGCAAAATAAAAGAGGCTGATTTTTCAATTACCGATGTCATGCACCGGCATGTTATCACGGTAACCACGGATACATCCGCGAGGAAATGTGCCGAGAAGATTGCCCGGGAACGTATCGGGTGCCTTATCGTTATTAAAAAACAGAAACCTGTCGGCATTATCACCGAACGCAGTTTCGTCAGCCTTTTTCGGAAAGGCAAGGTCAATCCGGACACTATTAAGGCGTCGGATTTCATGGCTTCGCCGCTGATCACTATACCGCCTGATATTGATTTTTCAGAGGCGGTGGCTGTGTTCAATAAAAAAGGGATAAAACGACTGCCGGTCGTGGATGGGTCACGGGTAATCGGGCTGTTAACACACAAGAATATGATCGAGTACTCGCACCTTGCCCTTTCGAATCTTGCCGCGGAAAATCAAAAGCTTCAGAAGGATTCGGCTGTTGATGCCCTGACCGGGGTATATAATAAGGAAACCATCATCAGGTATATTCGCGGCGAATATGAGAGAATACAGCAATACGGCGGACGGTCATCAATTCTTTTCATCGATATCGATCATTTCAAAAAGATAAATGACACCTACTCACACCTCGCTGGTGACGGGGTACTGAAAGAATTGGGCAAATTACTCAATAATGGATGCCGGGAGATTGATATCATCGGCAGATTCGGAGGTGAGGAATTTATTGTGATTACCCCCAATCGTAAGAAATACCATGCAGTGAGATTTGCTGAACGACTGAGAAAAGCCATAGAAGAGCATAAGTTTAAATATAAAGGTACCGGTATTCGTTTTACCGTTTCTATCGGCATTGCGAGTCTTTTCGAAGGGCGGGACTATAAAATTGCACTTGAACGGGCCGATAAAGCGCTCTATCATGCAAAAGATTCAGGGAGAAACAGGATTGGATTATGGCGGGAGGGCAAACTCGCTATTGCCGAGGAATAAAAGACAAATTAAGTGAGTACCTTAATTATAATAAATTATCATATAGTGAACTTTCGCACTTTTTTGGACCAAAAAGCCTTAAAATGAGCAGATTTTAGCCATGATTGACAAATTGCGTACATCCATATCATCAAGGGTAGCTCTAAAAATAGTAAAAAATGGCGAAATTTCGCAAAATAAGGCATTAAAAAGTGCGAAAGCTCACATATATACACTGCGAGTATAACAAACAGTGGAAATACCCTGAAGTGCACCTTGTCTAGCAGCTCTTATGCCCTTCAGGGTAATTAGAGATTCTTGGAAATTTATTTCTTAGCAGCTCTTATGCCCTTCAGGGTAATTAGTGCCTGGCCGAAAACGTCATTCCCGCATGCTTTTGGCGGGAATCCATGCCTTAAAACATTAAAAAAGCTGGATTCCGGCCGAAAAGAATACCGGAATGACTGCAAATAGGTACTTTCCGGCCAGACACTAATTAGAGATTCTTGGAAATTTACAAAGTGCCCTTTAGGGTATTTCTTAGTAGCTCTTATGCCCTTCAGGGTAAAAACACGAAAATAATTTCTAAGGTACTAAAAGTAGCAGACAAAAAAATTAACTTAACTATTCAGATATTAATTTAACAAGCTAACTCATCCATTAATCCAACCCGTCTCTCATGCCGTCCTCCCTCAAAGGAGGTGGTCAACCATGTTTCAAGGATAGCAGCAGCATCTTCAGGGCTGGTTGTTCTTTCGCCGAGGGCCAGAATATTGGCATTGTTATGCTCCCGCGAAAGCCGTGCCATTTCCACAGTGCAGCAGAGGGCTGCGCGTACGCCTTTAAAACGGTTTGCGGTGATTGAGATACCGATACCGGTACCACAAATAAGTATTCCGCGTTGATATTCTCCGTTTACAATTGCCCTGGCAACCTTTGCACCATAATTCGGGTAATCAACTGAATCAGGACTGTCAGTACCAATGTCCTCGAAAGGAATGCCTTTTTTATCCAGTTCCGATTTGATAAACTCTTTTAATTCATATCCACCGTGGTCGCTGCCGATGATAATTTTTTCTGAATTTGCCACTTTCTTCTCCTTTATCTGCTCCTGTTTTTGAGTGAGATATAAAATAATAGATGGGAATATTAATTTTATTCACTATTCTATACTTACTTTCGTTACCCAAACCTACTTTCTTGTAAATCCAATTTAGGTTGTATTTATAGATGACTTAATATATCATTTCAAATGAATAATAACTGTAATCAGATGCATGCTTGTCTCGATACAGCCTTCGGTCGTATCCAGACAAGCGTAAAGAACAATAAAAAAATGTAACAAAACTCCTATTCCGGCCATCTAATGTAGTGAATTATGAAAGAACTGGATGACATAACACTAAAATCAGCTGCGAGGGGTAAACAGGCAGCATTCAAGACTCTGTATGACCATTACAGTCCCTTTGTATGGAAAGTAGTGTTCAGGACAGTGAATGGTGATACCAATGCGGCGGAGCATATTATGCAGGATGTCTTTATCAGGGTTCATAGGATGATAAAAAAATTTCGATTCAACGCTGCATTCTCAACCTGGCTCTATCGCATAACATACAATGAATCAATGGCTTATCTAAAGTCCAAGTATAAATACTCAAAAAGACTTGTGCAATATGATGATACTCACAAAGCAAGGGATACTAAGGATACACTTGAAGATAAAGATACCCTGGAGAATGTTTTAAAAAATGTATCACCCGATGAGCGGTTCCTTTTAGTGGCGCGTGAAGTGAATGATGTACCCTTCGAAGAGTTGGCAGCGATAACCGGGAAATCAGCGGGAGCACTGAGAACCATGCTCCATCGGGTAAAAGAAAATCTTCGCAAAGGATTTGATTATGAAACAGGAAGAATTTTACAGCACACTGCCTGAAGTACCGCCGGTACCGGATTCGATCTACCCGGCAGTTGAAAAAGAGGTCAGGCGACATAGAGCTATACTAAAAACTGTGTGGGCCCTCGCAGCATGTCTGATCCTGGCAATCGGTATTACCAGCTATTATTCTTTTCAAAATAAAGAACAACCCATCGCTTCATCTCAGGAACTTCCTGAGGAAATCATTGATGAGCTGCAGACCCTTAATGAATTTTTCAATGGGAATTCTTTGGATGAAGAGATGGCAATGTATGCAGTAGTAGATATGGACATTTTCTAACTCAATCACAGGAGGCTTGTATGAAAGCATTACCATTTTCCAGAACATTCTTTGTCATTGCAGCAACCATGATGCTCTATTCAATACCTTTGTTTGCTCAACCTGCTGATGGTGCGGGGCACTACGGTAAACATTCAAAGGGACCCGACCATGAAATGAAAGGACTTAACCTGACAGAAGAACAGAAAACCAAACTTCAGGAGTTGCGGATAGAGCATAAGCCTGCCATGGTTAAAATCAAGGAAACAATGAAATTGATTAAACAAAAATCAAAAGTGGAGCTGCTGAAAGATAAACCGGATAAAACTCTTTTAAAAAAATATTCACAGGAAATTGCAGATCAGCACCGTATTATGGCAGAATCTATGACCGACCATCTTTTAAAAGTAAAAAAGATCCTTACTAAAGAGCAGTTCGAAAAAATGCTCAGCAAAGAATTTCGACGCGAGATGGATAAACATAAGAAAATGGGAAAGCATGGCGGATC
>CBDVBE010000302.1:0-8419 GCA_965372145.1 uncultured bacterium
CCATGTGCTTTGTTCAGTGTGGGACATGATAAGTCTGAAGAGACATGCCACCTTTAGTAACGGACTTTATTGAGCAAGGCACTGCAGAGCAATTCAGTTAAGATTACCCGGATTATACAAAAAGGTCAAGTAGACCGAGGAATGGGCGCTCAGTAATTACCGCATTGTCTGCACAAAGGAATTATACGCATCCACAACCGTGGATTCAAGAACATCGTAGGCTTCTTTTATTATATAAGTTTTAAGCGGTATCTGGTTTCTTTTAAAATACCGGTAGGCCACATCTATCTGATTCTTTTCAAGGAGACTATAAATTTCCATAACATCCTGCATAGCCTTGTCCTCTGCTTCAGCCTGTTTTTTATCAAAGGCTGCATAGGGATCTTCCGCAGGCGGGGGTGAAACAGTTGCCGGCTGATGAACCGTCGCAGGGGTCGGTGAAACAGTTGCCGGCTGATGAACCGTCGCAGGGGTTCTCGGGGCCTCCACAACTGCAATCCGGCTTTGCTCTTCCCGCTGCCGCCTCTGCTGCTCCCGCAGCCTCTGCTGTTCACGTTTTCTCTGCCGTTCCTGCTTATACGTATTGTATGCGCTATTCACCTCGGTTTCAAGTTTAGCAAATGCTACATCTGATGAATAATGCTGCAAGGGTTTTTGCAGGTTGGTAAATTTTGAATATGCTTCTTCTGCTTTATTCTGTCTGAGTAAAGAATAAATATCCTGAATAACCTGTCGCGCTTTCCCCCGGTTCTTATCCTCTTTCTGTGCTGTGGCATGGCTTGAATCCTTTGTCTGTCTCAGCGCAGTCTGCACACTGGCATACTCTTCCCGGGAAGCATATTGCTCGAGCATTCTTCGCTGCTTTGCAAATAATTTCTGTGCTTTATCAAGCTGGTTCTGCTCAAGGCAGGTGTAAATTTTTAATATAATCTTGCGAATCTTTGCCTGATACTTGGCTCTTAATTTCTCTTGCTTCTTTTGCGCAGCAATTTCCTTTTTATGCGTGCGTTCATATTCAAGTTGTGCCAGCCGTGCCTGCTCAGCCTGACAGGCCTTGATACTGTCCATTTTAGCCTGTATTCGAGCGTTTACATCGGTGAATGAAAATCCATTCTCCCCGGAAGTGGCTGATAATGCCAATAGCTCCCTGTTGACTTTTTGATCAACTTTCGTCGAGCGTTGATACCCGTCAGGCAACTCAATGATTGCTTTATTCACCATGGCTATTTTCTCATTAGCAACACCGCATTTCCGCAATACATTATCCAGATAATCGATAGCCGCATCCGTTCTCCTGGCATGAATGAGTTCAAGATTTCTTACTACCAGAGAATCTTCTCTTATAGTAACCATTTCCGCCATTTTCCTCGTTTCTTTTGTAAACTTGCTATACTTCGCATACGGCAGATGATTACGAACATCTTTTATCCGGCTCTGAAGAAATTCAATGCTTCTGCGGGCATGTGATAACCTGTTTCGTTTAACAAGCACCTTGATTTCACCAAGGTAGGTGCCGATATTAGCCACCATATCGTCAGCTTCCTGCTTTGCCCGTATCCTTCTCTCAAAACTTTCATACTTAGCATCGGATACCATTAAATATTTACGGTTTTTCCGAATATATTCAAACTCCTTTATTGCTTTATCATAATTGAGAGCAAGGAGAGCCTTTTCAATGGAATAGGGGACTTCCCGTGAGATATTTCTGTCACGGTCCTCGATAAGCCAGGCAAGTTCATCCGCTTTCCGCGGATTCACTTTAAGCATCTGTGCATGAATCGCTATAAGGTTTACAAAGTTGGGACGCCTTTTTCCGACTTCTGCATTAAATTTATCGCAGAGGATATTTGTTTCCTTCTGCATTTTATACATCTTCCTAAGCATGATCTCTTCTTCTTCAAGATAGATCTGATGCTCAAGTTCTGAGACGCGCCAGTACACATACCGCCTGTTAGGGTCACCTTTTGCCATACGCTTAAGTCGGTTTGCGACAACTTTCGCGTGGGCAATAGCCCGTTTCTGCCGTTGCTCGGAAGCATATTCTGCAGCGGAAACAAAACCGTAGTAGGCATTCTGTACCATGGTGTCAATATAATGCTGGCTCAAATAGGGTTTATCACCCTCAGCCAATACATGAGAGAACTGCGGCAATTGAAATAACGCCACACAGAGACACAGAACACACCATCGAATTATTGTAGAAGACATAAAAAGCAAGCTCTTTTGTATTACATGAGCGTACCGGGAAAAAACTAATCCCTGTTAAATTATATTAATTATACCACCTAAAAACGTGTTAGACAATAGCGCATCTCTAAATCAGGTCGAGAAGGCTAAAATCAGCGGGCTCCTCCATGAGGAGGATAATCTCAGGACCATTCCCCTCACCCGCCCAAAAGAGTGTCAGTGATGAAGCAAGCCAGGTATTATCATTTATTATTATAACATTATTCTTAATTTCAGACATAGTCTCTATATCATCCATTCCTGCGATCTCGTTACCCTGCTTGAGCAGTATCTGGAGACCATCATGGGGTTTCAGGCCGGCAATGAAATCTGCATCGACAAAGACACCGCCAAAAGCATATAGTGCCATATCCGCACAGGAAAAAGGAATCTTTACCTGAAGAGCCAGAACCCTGGTACCCTTAATATTGTCTTCAAGAAACGTGGCGACACTATCCGGTAGACTGCTCTTCTGTGCCGCACTGTTTCCTGCACTTGCAGGGAAATGGCCGGACGAAAGGATCCTATACTCAGCATCGGTAACTTCCAGAAAATCAAATCCCATGGCCTGCATAAACTGTCCCGCTATATCAGCAACCTCTGAAGCAGAATAGTCCTGATCAACAATAAGTTTCATGGCAAAATCACGGTCTTCCGCAACGGTCGAGCAAAATCCGGACAACTGGGAAACAAGCTGCTCAGAAAGGTTTTCAATGCGCCTGCTAACGGTATTCGCTGAAATTGTCAGCTCCTTAAGAGTAGCATTGCGGCTTAATGGCGCAACCTTTCTGTTTACCGTAAAAAGAATCAATCCAGCAGTAATACACGCAACAACAAATGCGGTTATTATTGGTATAACTATCTTCATGAAAGAACGCTTTTACCTTAATCCCGGAATATGCAGGCTTAATAATTGAACAATATATCTAAATATAGGATAAAAATGAAACTTTTTCAGAAAATATATCCGGCACACTGGTGTAAAATAACAAATAATTACTGTTTACCGCGACAAGTTCATTCTATCAATTTTGTCTAATAAAAATATAGTATAAAAAAAATTCAGCTATACCTTTCTTTTTTAATTTCCGCAAATATATTTTATCCGCTTATTTTTTCCTGAACAATAATAACTATTGTTTATATATATAACAAATTAATTTTTGGTGTATTGTAAGGAGATTAGTTTATGAATACCAAGAAAGGTTCAAAGAATGCGATTGACAACCGTGGTGAGACAACGGTGATGACCTGCACTGACTGTGGTCAGGACAGAAAACCGTTCCGCCTTGTCGGTAACGGCAAAACCCGTATGGCTTACGAATGCAACTGCGGTGTACTCAACAGAATTGGTGAAAAGATAATGTAATTCTTTCTGAAACATTTCTATTCCACCATGCATCTAAGGGAAATAATCTTGTGTTATTTCCTTTTTTTTATCGCTAGAGACTATTGTGACAGCTCCTAAGTACACGTTCCCATATTATGTACCCACATAAAATTACGGTGCGAATTTATGGAAAGCTGTACTAAGCCTGCAGGATCCTGCACAAAGGACTTATCTGCTCCAGGCTTCCGATTTTGCACCTTGCTGGGATGAAACTATTATTATAGATAACAAATTGCAGTGGTGTAAAAGTGATATTTTTGTCCTAATAACGAAATTTTTGTCTATATTTAATAATATCCAGGAGGGACCGATGCAGGTCACTTTTCAAATTCTGAGGGGAAAAGCTTCTAAATGGCGACGGGCCATGAAACGGCTTGACTATTCCAGCATGCTGCAGGAGGTTAAAAACCATACTAATATTACGCCTACCAACCTCGATGTCGGGTATGATGATACTGAAAATGTTGGTATAATCTATGCCGGTACTGAAGTCGCGGGCACATTTTCCATTGGCAATGATAAAAACCGCACATCAGCGCTGTAACCAGTTTTGATGAAAAAGGTTGAAACATCCTTGAAAAAGGATGCATTCAACCTGTGTATGCTTATCTGTTTCCTTAAGTAAGCAGATAGTTATTGTAATGCAATCACCTTTCCTCTTATTTTTATAATGCACAATTTTCACTTTTTTCCTTTTTATATTGATTAATCTATATTTGTTAGAGTAAATTACCAGATAGAACCTGTCAATTGATTCATCATCACTCTTTCAGGGGGGTCTTATGAATAGGATATACCATTGTGTCTTAATTTTCACCATTTTTCTTATAACCTTCACTTTTTCACAAAGTTACAAAGAGGACTCTCTCGCAGTAAGAGCTATTCTTGACGCCAACGGGCTCTCTTCACTCACTGTTGAAGAGGTAAGCGGTATTAATGTAGAAAACAGAATTGATTCTCTCGCATTGGAATCAAAAGGCCTCACAACGCTTCCTAAAGAAATCGGCAACCTCACCGCTTTAATGAAGCTGTACCTTAAAGCAAATCAATTAACCACTCTTCCCAATGAAATAGGCACTTGTACAGAACTCATTTATATTGATTTAACTAATAATAATCTCTCAAGTATCCCGTCGGCTATCGGAGATTTGAAAAAACTGATGTTTCTCTATCTGCAGAAGAATGCATTATCCACTGTTCCCGATGAAATAGGCGACCTGCCTGAGCTGCTCAACCTCTATCTTGAGGATAACAATTTTACCGCACTTCCGGATAATATTAAAAATCTGAGCAAGATCCAGAAATTGAAATTGAGCCGCAACTCATTTACAAGCCTGCCGTCTACAATCGGCGATTTGGTCACGTTAATGGGATTATATTGTGAGGATAATAAGCTTGAAAGTATCCCGGCTGAAATCGGCAATCTAACCAACCTGGATATTCTCTGGCTGCACCGTAACAACCTTACCTCACTTCCCGGGGAGCTTGGTCAATGCTCGGATCTGGTTGCTATTGATGTCTCACACAATAAACTGGCTGATCTTCCTGATGGTATTACATCACTGACCCCGTCGCAGGACCTTGACCTCGGCTACAATAAACTCGACACGAGTAAAATAGCTGATAATATTATTGCCTGGGCTGACCAATATGATGATGAGTGGAAAACAACACAGGATATTTCTGAGATAATTCATCTAATATCAGGTGGTGCTTTTTCCGACTTCTCTTTACACTATTCCCCCCATTCATCGACCTTTCAGATACAGATATCTAATCCGGTAGATATAACACTTGATTTATTCTCGCTGTCAGGCAGACTTATACAACCTCTTATGAATGGATATAAGCCCACGGGTGTATATACTATTCACCTGGACAGAAGCGACTATACTTCCGGCTGGTATCTGATAAAAACATTCTGTAATGAAAAGATTTTTACTGAAAAACTGTTGCTTGCCAAGTAACCGTGTTACTGTAGAGGTATATAGAGACTAATTCGTGTCTGTCCGAAAACTATCTATTTGCAGTCATTGTCACTTTCGTTCTGAAGCTTAAGGAAGTTCAGACTGCGTCTGTTTCTGTTATGTCCTTTGTGCTTTCCGGTATTCTTTTCGGCCGGAATCCAGCGTTTTAAGTGTTTAAGGGCATGGATTCCCGCCTAAAACATGCGGGAATGACGTTTTCGGACAAACACTAATCAACCACCACACTCTGCACTATATTGAGCGAATGACCGGTCACCTGTAGAACATACAAGCCACTACCCAGATAAAAAGGCTTTGTTGAGGATTCATTCCTTATTGAACCCTGTGCGACCTTCTGACCGGAACAATTGAATACCGTCACAGCACCCTCTTTTAACCCGGAAACCGTAATTATCCCATTATCAGACATTCTAATAGCACTGCCTTTGGGCGGAGATAGTTTCTCTGCTTCGAATGAAATGGAGACATTATTTAATGCTACCGGATCCCTGCACCAGCGAATGATATCAATGAAGGGCACGATACGGACATCCGGTTTGGCAAGGACATACTTGATAAATTCCTCTATGGCCCACATACGGTTTTCACAACTAGGCTCACCCAATCCCTGCCAGAGATTATTATAATACTGGGAATGCGCACCAAAGAGAAAGGGAGCCCGGTTGCCTTTGAGGCGAAGATCAAGGGTATATTTTATCGAAGCGAGGAATTCACCTTTATTAAGACGGATACCGTTCCACAGGTTATAATCCAGGCCGGTTATCTTTCCCGTATTTGTATCAAACCAGGAAAACATCGCTTTAATCTTTGCCCGTAAACCCGGTTGGATACCATAATCCGAACACGCTTCATCCGGCGGCACAATAACCGGATGGTCAGGCATCTCCCATAATCCGGGATGGCTGGTTATTGTAACATGTTTCATCTTGTCATTAAGAATGCCAGACTCCTTCAGATAGTCATGCCCCGGACTACCATGGTCGAGGGTGTAGGGCCAGAGATAATTGGTCCCATCCATGGTATCCTGATACCCGTCTTCAATACTGCAGTCATAAACAAATCCTAAATTCTGAATAGCAGTAAACGTATTATCATTATAATACAGATACGGTGTTCTGAAACCTTTAATATCCTCTGCCGGTATTCCTGCACCTTCTGCTGTATTTCCCATTCCAATATTGGTAGTATCCGAGTCATGCGGTGCCGGTTTTACCAGCCACTCATTACAGGTAACAATCTCATTTTCCCATTGTGAAACCGAATAATTGGGACCATTCTGACTAGTGATATGGCTGTGAGTATGGTTGCCGATCTCATGCCCTTCACGGTGGCACATATTCCAGGCAACTTTAACCTGCTGTACATAATCACCCATGGTACCGTTAGACGTATACACCGTATTATTAAAAAAGGAATAACGAACGGGTGTACCATCATAGGTGTTATCATTGCCTGCACCGGCTGGATTAACCAGCGCCATTGCAAAGTCACGGACCCAGTGAATGGCCTGACCCTCAACGCCCGGGTAGGAAAAACCGGCATGGCTGTTATCATCCCAGCCGATTGACACGAACATCGGAACCTCTTCGGGCGTCAGTCCTCCCGGTGGATTTGATGACGGTGGCTGGTAATCCTGACTGAAAAGAATGTTATTGGCAAAAATCAACAGGAAAAAGAAAACAAGAAAGCGTTTCATCGGTACCTTCTCCATCAAACTTAAACGGATTATCCTCTCTTTATAAATATATAGTAAATTCTCGATAAAGCATCATTACAAAGAAATATCAATAAAAATTATATATAATACATCAATTATTTACACTTTGCATTAAACGATTATTAATTTATTACCACAACAGGCTTTTTATTAAATGTATTAAGTAAAGTTATTTGAGGGGATATGAAAAAAATACCACCCGCTTTTCACCGTCTTCACCTGCTGGCTGGAGACAGTGGTGTTGAAACATTACACAACACCCGTGTCATCATTCTGGGGGTCGGCGGGGTAGGTAGCTGGTGTGCAGAGGCCCTGGTTCGATCCGGTATCGGTAATCTGACCCTTGTTGATTCCGATTGTATCTGCGTCACAAATATCAACCGCCAGGTTCAGGCCCTGCCGTCAACCGTGGGGAAGGTTAAAGTTACCGAACTGGCAAAACGGCTTGCTGAGATCCATCCCTACGCCGCCATTACCCCGCTTCAGAAATTGTATGATCGAAAAACCAGCGACTCGTTCACCCTTTCAGAATATGACTATGTAATTGATGCGATAGACAGTCTGAGCAGTAAAGTTGAACTCATGATCAGAGCGTGTGAATCAGGAGCAACATTGTTTTCGGCGCTCGGCGCTTCAGCCAAGCTTGATCCGAGAAATATCAAGGTCAACTCGATATGGAAAACCCAGAAGTGCCGCCTGGGACGGTTTGTACGCAAATGGCTGCGCAGGCGAGGCTTTTCCGGTGATTTTACCTGTGTATACAGCGATGAAGAACCGCTTGAGCAGTTTGAAGGAACCATTGACTGCGGTACCGGGGATTGTGTCTGTCCCGATTCCGTTCAGGATAGTGAGGATGACTCTGCCTTAACCCACGAGTGGTGCAGTGCAAAAGAGCAGATCAACGGCTCAGTTGTGCATATAACCGGGGCATTCGGGTTTATCCTTGCCGGCCTTTTGGTGCAGGATGTTATTGAGCGGGCGAGGGAAGGTTCCCGCTCTGAATGATTCTACAATCTTTCCTTTCTGAACACTACCAATATCAATAACAGTATGTTAAGCAGAGGGGCATGGAAATGGCCACTGCACAATTCGAATTGG
>CBDVBE010000303.1:0-8382 GCA_965372145.1 uncultured bacterium
GGGGAACACGTTGGTTAAAAATATAATAATAACCTCATGAAAACTTCATAAAAATTATACAATGAAACAACTAAATTTCAACCCTAAAAATGGTTTTTTTTCATACAATCTATAACCACAGATTTATCAATGACTTACACACCATATAGTTGTCGAACGAGAATAATAAACAATATATTGTACCCTCCGGGAATTAAAAAAACTAAAGAAAAAGCCTGAAAATCACCTTAAAAATGAATGAAAAAACATCCTTTTAGTACCTCCAAAAACGGTCGAGAGATTGAAGAAATATATATGCTTTTTATTCATAATATCCAAGTTATTTAACGCCAGACCAAACTTTTTACTTATCGGAAAAATTCTTTTTCTTCACAACACTTCCTCCTGAACATTTACAAAAGAAAACCTTCCTGATAATGAAAATTATAACAATGTCTTTCAGTGTATGATATTATTTTCATGGATATATATTTAACAATTGCATGAATACTACCGATATCACAGGAATAGTACCATGAGATTTATTGCAGACTTTCATATCCACTCCCATTTTTCTATTGCTACCAGTAAAAACCTTACCCCGGAACACCTCGATTACTGGGCCCGCCTAAAAGGTATAACGGTTGTCGGGACCGGCGATTTCACTCACCCGGGATGGATACAGGAATTAAAAGAAAAACTGGAACCTGCCGAACAGGGACTCTTCACATTAAAAAAATCTTTAACTATCGATCCTTCGCAAGTAACCCGGCATCTCACCGGCGCTGACGTGCGATTTGTCCTCACTGCCGAAGTGAGCAGTATCTATAAAAAAAATGGCAAGGTACGGAAAGTGCACAATGTCATATTCGCTCCGGACTTTGAAACGGTAGAAAAAATTCAGCATGCCATGACCAGGATCGGCGGCAATATCACTTCCGACGGCCGGCCGATCCTCGGCCTTGACTCACGCGACCTTCTGGATATTGCATTGCATGCATCGGAAAATATCTTCTTTGTCCCGGCACATATCTGGACCCCCTGGTTCTCCGCACTCGGTGCAAAGTCCGGTTTTGATACCATTGAAGAATGTTACGACGACCTGTCCGATTACATCCATGCGGTAGAAACCGGCCTTTCATCTGATCCGGCAATGAACTGGCTATGCAGCTTCCTCGACAAGTATACACTCATATCAAATTCAGACGCCCATTCACCTGAAAAACTCGGCAGAGAAGCAAACATCTTTAATACAGACCTTTCCTACGATGCAATAACCGACACCTTAAGGACAGGCGACCCGGACCGCTTTCACGGCACCATAGAATTCTTCCCTCAGGAAGGGAAATACCATTATGACGGCCATAGAAAATGCAATATCCTCTGGGACCCCGTTGAAACACTGCGCAATAATGGTATCTGTACCGCATGTAATAAAAAAGTTACCGTTGGTGTCATGAACCGGGTAGTACAACTCTCTGATCGGGAGAATCCCGATGAAAGGAAAAACCGCCATCCCTATACCTGCATCATTCCCTTACCTGAAATTCTTTCGGAGATTGTCGGTGTCGGCCCATCCTCAAAAAAAATTAAATCACTCTATCTGGAAGTGATCAAAAAGCTGGGACCGGAATTCTCCATTCTGCTGGACATCTCTCCTGAAGATATAGCCTCTGCGGGGTATAACGAATTAGCTGAAGCAGTAAACCGAATGAGGAATAGAGAAGTAATTATCACCGAGGGATTCGATGGAGAGTTCGGTAAGATCAAAGTGTTCCATAGCCATGAACGCAGCACATTCTCCTCTCAGGAAACCCTTTTTACTGACAGCGTAATTCCGGATACTACTGCACACACAAAGAGAAAAATGATTAACTTTAACCTTGAAGAATACCGGCGGCTGGAGCAGAGGAACCTGGAGCAGGATGAAAACGATATTAGTAAAGTTGCAGAACCGGAGCCTTCATGCAATGAAGCGAACCCCCTTGCTCACCTTAATAATGAACAACGCAGCGCTGCGGGACACGGCACCGGACCCGCAATTGTCCTTGCCGGGCCGGGTACCGGTAAAACGCATGTCCTTACCTGCAGGATTGCCGCATTGATTCGTGATCACGAGGTATCCCCGGAAAACATACTTGCGGTAACCTTTACCAACAAGGCATCCCGGGAGATGAAGAAACGGCTTATTTCACTCTGCAGCGAAAAAATGGTTGTTGACAAAGTGCACATTTCGACATTCCACGCTCTCGGCTTCTCTATGCTTAGAGAATACCATGACCGTTTCAGCCGGACCAAAGAGTTTTCAATCATCGATGAGGATGACAGGCGCCATATTCTGCAACAGAAAACACTGTGCGACAAAGCACGGATTAAAGAAATATCCGCCGCCATTACCGAAGCCAAGCAAAACCTGAAAACGGCACAACACATTAACGACCCGCTTTGTGCTGAACAGTTCGTTCTCTATGAAGAGGTTCTGCGACAACAGAATATCTTTGACCTCGATGATTTAATCTATAAACCAACGCTTCTTTGTAACGATCATTCTGAAATAAAGACTTCTTATCAAAACAGATTTCAATGGATTCTCATTGATGAATACCAGGATATTAATTTTGCACAATATCATATGATCAAACATCTGGTAGCGGATACCGGTAAGAATCTTTTTGTTATCGGAGACCCGAATCAGGCGATCTATGGATTTCGCGGAGCTGATGTCACCTATATCCGGACATTTATACAGGACTATCCAAGCGCTGCAGTTTACAAACTAAAACAGAGCTATCGCTGTTCAAACAGGATCCTTAAGGCATCGGGACAGATAATCAGCGGCACGGCAGAGGACCGATTTCTCGAAGGGTTACATGATGGGGTCAAGATCGCCATTTCTCCACAGAATACCGATAAAAGCGAGGCTGAATTCATCGCACGGACTATTGAAGAGATGATCGGCGGCCTTCGTTTTTTCTCTATGGACAGTAATATAACCGAAGGAAACCGTACAGCGGAGATAACAAGTCTTTCAGATTTTGCGGTACTCTGCAGGATAGGTAAACAGATGAATGCTATCGAAAAAGCTTTTCATGACCACAGCATTCCCTACCAGTGTGTGGGAGACATCCCCTTCTTTAAACGGGAACCTGTCAAAACCGTATTGCAGCTATTAAAACTCACAATGAATCCTAAGCAGGAAATGCTTACTGAAATACTCAGCACAAAATTATCTACTCAGCCTGCTGAGATCACACGTGCCCTTGAACCTATCCGATCGCAAAAATCTGTGAAAGCGAAAATTAACACTATCCTCGACACCTTCTTTGAAAACCATAAAAAAGAGCAGGACAAGCCTCTTTTTAGTGAACTCCTTGATCTCAGTGCCGCGTATAAAAATAATACGGAGCAATTTATTCTTACGACCGATCTCGGCAGCGGCACTGATACTTACAAATCAAATGTTGAAGCAGTTAGCCTCATGACCCTGCACGCTGCAAAGGGACTGGAGTTCCCCTGCGTGTTTTTAGCCGGGTGTGAAGATGGCCTGCTCCCCTATTCCATTCTGGAAAATCAACAATCAGATTACAACGAAGAAAAACGGCTTCTGTATGTAGGTATGACGCGGGCGCAAAAATTTCTTATCCTTTCGCATGCAAAAAAGAGATTTCTTTTCGGAAAAGAATACACCCTCCGGCGCAGCCCGTTTCTTGACAGTATAGAAAAGGAGCTTCTGGAAGAACGGAAGCATGAATACAGACGAAAAGGTAAGGAAGAGGATTTGCAGATGAGTTTGTTTTAACAGCGATTGAAATTGAGTGATTCATATTGACTTGTGATATTATAATTAAACCTTTATCATTCTTAACGAAACTGGTACTACTGTTATTCACAATTCAGTTACACCCAATTTTCAAGCTTCAAGTTTTTAATTCTTTTAAATTCTCTTTTATTATTTGTTATTAGAATACCGTCATTGGATTGAACAATCGACGCAATTATTAAATCATTCGGACCTATGCTATTTCCTTTTTTTTCTAATTTTGCTCTGTTTTCCGCATAATAGGTTGTTGACCTATCATTAAAAACAATAATCTCAAAGGGTAATAAAAACTTTGTTATTTTCTCTATATTTTCATCCACTTTCCGGCTCTTTAATGCACCATATAATAATTCAGCTTTAACAATTGCGGCAATTTTAATTTCGTAAGGATGATGTTTATGAATATTCTTGAGCACGTTTGGATATTTCCCTTTCAGGAAATAAATACAGATGTCGGTATCAAGAAAATATTTCATAAAGTTTCCTCCCTATTATCGTCATCTGATTTTAATTGTTCCGGCTTATTGAAAGTGCTGTCATCAATTGAACCAAATAATTCAAAATAATGCTTCGGCCAGCTATTATTCAGAATATTTTTCAATTTTGATGAAACCCATTTTGAAATGGAAGTATGCTCAATGGCTGCGACCTGTTCAATTTTATCTAAGGTATCTTCATCTATATATAACGACAGTTGCGACATTTTACCTCCTCTAGTATGACTTTAATTCCTATACTTAGTGTCTGGCCGGAAAGTACCTGTTTGCAGTCATTGTCACTTTCGTTCTGAAGCATAAGGAGTTCCAGTCACAGCAAAAACCGCTGTGACTGATTCTATTGTGTCTTCTGTGCTTTCCGGTATTCTTTTCGGCCGGAAACTACAAAAACTACAATAGAAACAATCCCGATGTTTTTAATCGGGATTGAACAACTTTAATGTTCAGAATGAAATGACAATCCAGCTTTTTTTAATGTTTTAAGGCATGGATTCCCGCCAAAAGCATGCGGGAATGACGTTTTCGGCCAGGCACTACCTATCCGCAAATGTAAAAAGGAAAAATATTTTTGCTCTTCCTTTTTATTAAAACATAAAAAATCATATTAAAAAATTTAATATTCTTATTAAAATTTGCTCATAAGAATAAGCTCAGGGCGAATTTCCGTTGTTTCCGATTTGTCAGTGTCACTGTGATTAAAAGAGTACCATACGCGTATTCGGGGCATAATGGTAAGCCCTTTTATGGGAAAACCATACTTCAAATCCCAGCGTAGCATGTTATGTACAACAAGGGGGTCTGTTTCCCGATCCTTTGAGGTGCTCACTTTAAAAATTAAAATACCCTTCCCATACCCCGGTTTTGCCACGAGTTTAATTGTTGTCAGCATACCCAGCGGCGCGGTTTTCAAGGTATCATAGCCACCGTCATTTGCCAGACAGTCATTGGTATGCCCTCCGACAGCAAAACCGGCCTGAACAGCAAACTGTTTTATTAGATTGACACCGATATCAATACCGCCAACCAACGAGTGGTTCGCTTTCTCTTTATCCGCAGACCGGTAGACACTTGTACGCAGATGTAAACAAGGAAGCAGTGACAGCTTCTCTTCCCGTATGCTTGCAGGAAGCGTGAAAATAAATCGCAATTGATCGTTCTTAAGTGCCTGCGAAGGGGTACTTTCATCTTCATCGACATTATCTCTGGCGACAGCAGAAACAATACCCAAGCCGAGAGAAGTAGCTTTTTCATCAATAAAGGTAAAACCCAGATCAATCCCAATCTGGGAATTATTCATACAATTTTTCCATGAAGTAACTGCACCCTCATAGCCCTTGTCCTCAAAAGCTGCAAGACCCAGTACCGTATTGCCCGGTACAGGAATAATACCACCTGCAAGGGAAAAGATTCCCACACTCCATTTGAAACACATTTCCGGGATCGAAATTAATGCTCTCATTTCTGCAGAATCGTCCGAAACTTTAAGTACATTCTCCTCAACATTATCTGTTGCTGACCCCTTTGGATTCGAAAGACGAAGACCAAATCTTACGTGTTCATTTACCAATGCCTTTACTATAAAATTCCATGCATATCGATTGGTATAATCACCGCCAGCCTTGATATCATTTCCCTGATCATCTTTTCCTGTTTCGTAATGATAACGGAATCGGTACTGTACATCTCCCTTAAAGGAAATCTCCATTTTCGGTTTTTTCTCAGACTTGGTTTCTACTGTCTTAGATTTTTGGTCTGTATCGGTTTCGGTTTCCGCAGGCAGTGTTACCGGTGCAAGCAGGGTGAAAAGAATTAAACTGACCCAGAAAATACTGAATCTTTTATTCATAAACAGAACTCTCTCCCGTGATTTAATTCGTTACAATTTCCCTCTATTAAAGTTTTAAAGATACAATATTTAAAATTGATATTCAAACTATTGGGTGCGGAGTATGGAAAGTGAATGAACATAAATTATATAAACATGGTGATGAAGAGTGTTTATGAAAGCAGATTATTTTTACTATTCACCATACCTACTGATACAAAATTGTAATTATTTTAAACTCGTTAACGTTAACGGGGAGAGCATTTCACCGACATGAAAAATTGTATACTGTTTACAGCAGCTTTTATGAGAGTTATTCTTGTAATACTTTCATTTTTCCTCTTTTCTACTAGTGCTCAACCATACAGAGTAGCTATAATCCCCTTTACTATCAATGCGGAAGAAGACCTGACACCTATTAAAGACGGTATTTATGATTTATTATCTTCACGTCTATCCCAAAAAGATACGATTGATATTATCAATCGTGAGGAAACAGAAAAATCACTTACCTACGTTGAAATGATCTCCGGCGAAAGCCGCGCGCTGCTGGTTGGAGCCAAACTTAAAGCGAACTATGTCGTATATGGAAGCCTAATTATCACCGGGCAAAATATCAGTATCCTGATGAAAGTTGTCGATGTTTCCGGTGGTAGTCCTTCACTCACCTACACCGAACACATTACTGAGATTGATAAAGTAATACCGCAAATCAATCTATGGGCTACTGATATTAACAAACAGGGTCTTTATAATCAAATGAAAACCGCTGAAGATACTATGCAATTGCAGCCTGTTCAATCTACCCCGGCATCAGAAGAGCGGGAAACAAAAACAGACACTTCAACACCTTCTTATAAGAAAGTAATACCTGAAAGTGAGGATAGTAAAGATTCTTTACCCTATCAGAATGTTTTCTCTAAGGATTTCTGGAGAGGTCCGACGTATTCTATCCTTATCAACGGTATTGCACTCGGTGATGTTGATAACGATGGTGCTGTCGAAACAATTATTGTAACGCCAAAAAGAGTTATGATGTATCGATGCACAGACAGGGAATTTATAAAAATAAAGGATATTAAAAAAATCAGTACTTCATATCCCGTAAGTGTTGATGTAGCAGATATAAATGGCAATGGAACTCCGGAGATCTTTATCACAACCCTGGATGTTACTAAAACCAGGGCCAATTCATTTGTACTTGAATATGACGGTACACAATTTAAAACAATTTCCAGAAATATTCGCTATTATTTAAGAGCAATAAGGCTCAATGATACCACCCATGTGCTGCTTGGCCAGACAGGCAGCAGGGCATTTTCAGGAAAAGTTTTTGAAATGAAATGGAATCAAAAGAAATATAGTGCGACAACACAGATTCTACCTTCACGAAGTATTAACGTACTGGGATTGGCTTACGGCGATATAATGAATAAAAAGAAAAATATCGTTGTGGCCTATGATGGTTTTGACAATATAAGAGTCTTTAATCCTGCCGGTAAAAAAATCTGGAGCACTCATGAAGCGTATGGTGGCAGTACTCTATCCTTCAACATTTCCAAGAATGACGGGGTTGCTTCAACAAGTAATGTCGATTATCTCCCCATGCGTTTACTCATGCAGGATATTAACAAGGATGGCGTGGTTGAGGTCGTTGCGGTAAAGAACCATGGGCTCGCCCGTAACCTGCTCGGAAATATTAGAAAGTATAAGAAATCTCACCTTGAAATATTTGCCTGGGATGGATTTGGCCTTGCATCACAATGGACATCAGGGACCATTTCCAATTATATCAGGGATTTTGCAATCGGTGATTTTGATAATGACGGGAAAGATGAATTTGTCGCTGCCCTGGTTCTTAAACAGGGAAAATCCGTTTTTGTCAAACCGGTAAGTTCAATAATAGCTTACGAAATGAAATAGATTCTTATTTTACATACTTTCATTACTGCATAATCAAAAACTTCTGAGATATTTCAAATCCGTTAATCCGTGCACTAACAAAGTAGATAGTATTAGTAACCTTTTGACCGGAATTGTCGGTCATATCCCAATCTATTATTGGAGATTGCTCTAAGGCAATAGCATCAAATCGTCTGATTTCTCTGCCGGAAGCATCATATACCCTAAGCATACTGACACGATTTCCACCTCCCGATATATTCTTTGGAGGAACGGACAGTTTGAATCTGACTGATTTTTTATTGGTATTCTGCAGGACATGCAAGCCGACATCTGAGTTGAGCATTTTTTTATCCGTA
>CBDVBE010000304.1:0-8378 GCA_965372145.1 uncultured bacterium
AAAATTTTTTTTTTTAACAGCAAGTAGGGGCACAAAATTTTGTGCCCCTACTGCTATTAATTGAATTTTCACATTGTCATTCCCCAAACAACGCTCCAATATCCTGTTTATCATTTCCCTTTTTAATTGCCTTTGAATCTGAACGTAGAGTGAAATCAAGTATCTTTCGTTTTGGCGCTGTAAAGAGGGGATCGAACGAAAAATTCTTTTCTGGAAGAGTAAAGTTAAATTGATGATTTGAAAAGAAAACGTTGTGAGAAATGTTTAATTTTTTCTCATCAACCTGTGATTTTATTCCCTGCCCTGAGTTAGCGACAATAATATTGTTTTCTATAGTGATACCGGCGGTACCGCTGTATACAATACCATTATTTCCATTATAGGCAATTGTATTATGGTTGATTGTTGTGGCTCCGGAAGTTATATCAAGAGCCTGGATACCGGAAGCTTCGTTGAAAATAATGATATTGCTTTCCATTAGTGCAAGGTTTCCCATGCAGATGATTCCCGTACCTCGATTTTTATAAATCTTACATTTCTTAATAATATTCCCGGGACCGCGTGAAATAACACCGGTATTACCACTGCGTATTTCAAATCCAATTATAGCTGATTTATGCGAGATTGACACAACGTCTCCTCTTCCTTTCCCATCGATAACCGCTTTAAACAGCTCCTGGGAGATAAGGGTTACTCCTGACATCACACTAATATGCTCCTTGTAAATGCCCGGCTGGACCCAGACCGTATCTCCCGATTTAGCCTTTATAAGACCGTCTGTTATTGTTTTTATCCCTTGTGAGGGAACAGTAATAGAAGCACCTGCAGGACAAATAGTATTCAGTGTAAAAATAAAGAGGATAATTGAAAGAATTTCTTTGAAATGTTTATTTGTTATCATGTCAACTCCTTGTATGGTTTTTGAATGGCAGAGGGAGTGTGACTACTGCCATATTTAGTCGTAAAAAGTCAGGGATATGTTCGAAAATATTGGATATTATTTTAAAAAAAAAGCCTTGTTGTTTTAAACAAGGCTTTTAAAAATATGGATATCTATACTATGTATCTTTGCAATGAAACATATACTACTACTCTGTTATTCTTCCTCTTCTAATTGTTCCAGTTCTTTCTGAAGTTTTTCAAGATCTTCATCGATATCCTTTGTCTTCTTGATCGTGTCATCGATAATATCTTGTGCTTTACTTGTACCGGCCATCTTCTCAGCTTTTGCCAGGGCGTATTCTATATCATCACGCACATTCTCGATATTTCTGGCAAAGAAAGCTCGACGGGTAAATTCGTCTTCGAATACGTAAAAGTCATGCAATTTCTTCTGGTATTCCTTCTGCGGGACATGGAGACTATCAATCTGTTGAAGGACGAATGATGATTGGCTTGTTAAAGCAAGTTCATTAGCCTTGGAAGCTACCTCATAATACACTCCCCGGTTATTATCATATTCGAGGCGTGCGGCGTTCTTTTCATTCTCGCCGGGAGCCATCGCCTTGTTTATTTTATTTGCTGCAGGACCGAGAACATTTACTGCTTCATTATATTTTTTATCCATCATTAAACAGTAACCCTTAAGCAGCATTCCCTCACACTGGATAGCAGGTTTTTTACTCAAAGAAATAAGCTGGTTACAGGCATTGATACAGTCAGCCCACTGGCTTGCCCTGAGAGCTGTCCAAGCAATACCAAGCATGGCATCTTCATAATAGTAACTCGTTGCAGGAATCTTACGCAGTGCAGAAACTGCTTTGGATAATGCACGTTCCTGGCCACCCAGCCCTTCGTAAAATACGTATCCAAGGAAGACAAAGGTTCTGTTGATAATCTCTTCTTCCTTTTTAGATTTGGGTGGTGTTTGTACGACATTGTCCCAGGCTTCGATGGAACGGCTCAGGTTATCTCCCAATGCGCATGCAACACCAAGAGAGTGCTGGGCAAAGGCATATTCAGGATGATCTTCCGGAACGAGATCCAGAGTCTGAATAGCTTTCTGATATTCACCGTCTCTAATATGCTGTAAGCCCATATAGTAGTAAGCGTGATATTTCAATGAATCCGGAACGGTTGCCGTGTTCAGGCGGGAAAATTGGTTTGCCACCCCTGAACTGTTGCCGTCACGATAGTGTAAACGCATAAGTCCCAAATCGGAATAAGGGACAACGACACTGCGTGGATATGCTTTCTTTGTTTCGTTGTAATTCTCTGCGCCGAATTCTCGCATGTCAAGATGTTCCTGGCAAAGGCCCAGATGAAGTTGTACCCAGTCGTTTTTAAAGAAGTCAGGGTATTCAACGAGTATTTTCCCGAAGATGTAGAAAGAATCCCAGTATTTCCCCTGGGAGTAAAGGGTACGTGCCCTGTTATACAGATCAGCCGGCCCTACACTGGCAAGACGGGCCATTTTCCGTGCGTATATTTCTTCACGGTGTTTTCCGAAGTCACCGCGAAAATAGACCGTGTGGGTTGACGTTAAAGCAACATCGTCAATAATGGACATATATTGATACGCGACCTGAAAGTCACGTCCATTATTAATGGTAGGCACATTTAATCCGGGAGAAATGCCCCAGTAGTCCGAGCCTGCCTGAAAGTAAATATTTATCATACGAAGGATCCAGAAACCGATTCTTGCGTTAAAGTCAAACTCAATCTGTTTTGCTCCGGCTTCAGGGTCTGAAATAGTGGAAGCCGCAAAATCTTCAGCCTGGGACATAAAATCCTTGATATCAAGGTCAATACCCAATTCTATCCGTTTTTCCCAGAGTCGGGCAAGCCATGATAATTTAAGGTTAACTGCATAGGTCTGCCAGTTTTCGAATGAAAAATCCGGTGAAAGCAGGTTCTGGAGAGTAATACCCGCAAGATGATCTCCTAAAAGAGAATGCCGAAGGAATCGGTAACTCAGAGCAAGGTCTATGGTAAGACCTGTTTTTGCATCACCGAAATTGGTTTCATGGAAGAGGTTAAGGTTAACACCGATACTGAGCCTGTTCCATGGATTCATAGCCCAGGAGGCCATAATCAAACTATGGTTGTCATTGAGTGTATCACCTGTCGGGACGATCACTCCATCTTCCCATTTTGTTTGAGCAATATCTTCACGGGTACTTAATCCCAGATAGGAGACACCCAGTGATTGATAAAGGCCGATCGGAATGATAACTCCAAATTCCATTAATAGGAAAGAATTCTGCAGTGTAGGACACAGGGCGCCTCTAACCGTGAAATAGTTCTCTTCAGTCATAAATGCAGGGTTCGTTGCAGGAGAATGCCCGGCCAGAAGATCACGCCAACGTTGGGTGACATAGTATTCACCTGGCAGTCCGTCTGCAAAAAGGTTTACCGTAACGCCTGTTAAGAGTACAAACGAGATAATGGATGTAATTTTGGACAAACGATTGCGAAATTTCAGCATGACACTTCTTCCTTCGTATAAATAGTTAACGAATGATTAGTAATTTAAACGAGCACCAAGATTCTCATTGTCTGAGGCCTTGATTTGACAACATAACTTTGGATCTGATCTAAAATTCATTCCTGCCCTCGGAGAAATAAAAGCAGGATCGAAACTATAATTACCTGAAGGTATTTTCTGTACCTGTCTCAAATTCCTATAGAAATTATTTTTCGTGATCTTTGATTTTTCAGATTCAGTGGAAAGTTTTAACGCAAAACGTTCATTATACGCAACTACATTATTTTCAACAATGATGTTGGAAGAACCGCCTACGGCAATGCCGTGATTAGAGTTAAAAGCGATTGTATTATGGTTCACTGAAGCTACAGTAGAACGTACATCCCATCCCTGGATACCCGAAGCCCCGTTAAATGCAATAATGTTGTCCTCAATTTTCGGAAGATGTCGTACGGTAATAATACCGGTCATCCCATTTTTCATAATAAGACATCTAAGAATTGAAATGCCGGCATTTTTAGTAAAGATACCGATGGTGCCGTTTTTTATGACAAAGCCGATTATACCACTATTCGGCCCCATGGTCACAACCGTACCATGGCCCATACCATCGAGAATGGATTTATGCATGTTTCTTGATTTTAATACAACACCCGCTTTGATAAAAACCCGCTCCCGGTATTTACCATTTTCAACAACAACCGTATCACCCGCTTTTGCTTTTACCATTGCAGCGGTGACAGTAGTTAATCCGGTTGAAGGGACAGTGATAATTGCTCCTGCCATGACCAGGCATGGAAAAAGAATACAGGAAAGCAAAACATATGTACAGACAGAAAAAGATCGATGAATATATTTGTTCATAGCACCCTCACTATATAGTAACTAGTAAACAAGACGTGCTCCGATATTATCATTATCAGAAGCCATATTTCTACATTTCGATTGTTTTGCAAGCATAAAGTTCATTGATACTGCTGAAATAAACTTGGGATCAAAGGAGAAGTTATTCGTTGGCAATGATGTTATCAGTTCAACATTCAGATAAATATTATTTCTGGTTAGCTTTATCTTTACACCCGGTTCAACTTTATATCCCAATTTTTCGTTATAGGCAATAATATTGTTTTCTATAATAATTTCAGATTTGCCGCCAATTGCTATACCATGATTAGCATTGTACGAGATGGTATTATGGTTTATGGTAGAGATCGTGGAACGAACATCCCATCCTTGAATACCCGAACCGCCGTTTTCTACAATAATATTATCTGCTATCTTAGGAAGGTGTCCGACACAGATGATACCACTTTGTTGATTGTCGTGTATAAAACATTTGGTAATAGCATTATCCGTGCCTTCCGAATAAACACCAATACGTCCATTTTTAATCTCAAAACCGGATATCGTGCTTCTATTACCCATGGTAACGGCACTTTCACTACCGGAACCGTCAATTATCGCTTTAAAAAGGGTCTGGGATATGAGAACCACTCCTGAAGAGAGTTTAATCTGTTCCCGGTACTCACCAGGTTTTACCCAGACAGTATCACTGCTTTTTGCTTTCGCAATCGCACGTGATATTGTTTTAAACTCTTTTGATGGAACGGTAAATGAGTTTCCTGCGATGCTGAAATTCAGTGAGATTACTAAAAGAATGAAGAATAGTGCTGGTGAAAAGCTTTTACGGTTAATTTGAGGACGAAGTTTCATAGACCAGTTCCATGCCAATCAAAAAATCTTTTGAGGTTTTTCTGTACCCAGACTATTTAATATACTATAAATCCAAATACTCTGCCGGAATATAAGGTAACGCTTAATGTGTCAAGCGTTTATTAGAGTTGGTATGTTGATACCATTTCTCCCTATATATATAAACTAATAAATTTTATAATAGAAAAACAACATAAAAAGGGAATAAAGGCATTCAAATTTTTTCAAAGGTTTCTTTTAAAGAGGGAAAAGAGGTTGGATTTGTAACAAATACTTTACTATAGGGGAAATAGCACGTAATGCTTTTCATAATAGCTTACTATACAATATATTATGCGAATCAACTGATGGTGCTGCTTTGACCGCTATTATTCCGTTTCCAGCCGAAACGCGAAAGATATGTTTACAATGCATGTAACTGAATCAAATGTTTCATTAGCAACTCAGTGAGTTACGGTACTTTAAAACCGGGTACAGTTCGGTTGATATAATAAATTGGCGACTATTCCGGACAACAATACCCAGAATTTATGATATACAAATTTAATTGGGCGTTTATATATAAAATACTTCTGCAAAGCATAGTGAAATTTTGCAGTTATACTTTTTATACACAGCTCATTTCGAAGAAAAGAATAGGAGGGGTCAAAGTAACAGTTTATATGACACCCGCTGCAAAATGGATAGCGGCCCTGGTTTTTAAGCGCTGCTAATCGGTGAACATGTTTTAGTGCATATGCAAATGAGGGTTTTAACGCAATTTTCTCTGTACAGTGATGAAAGCAGGGAAGGGCAAGTGTATTATCCGGTAGGATAACTAAAGTAGAACTGACAGCCTTACAATATGGTTCCCCGATTCTGTTTCCACCCTGTTCACGTAATGCAATATGAGCCTTATTAAGATACACTCCCGGTAATGAGCTGTATTCAATTGCTTTTTGATGGGTAGACGCTGAAACTGTCTCTTTCCCATCAAGGCTGAAAACAGGATCAAGAATAATCATCAGTTTTTTTTCCCGGGCATAGTTACCTATCCCCAGAAAATGGTCGATATTATCGTCTGAATAGGTAAATAGCAGATCTGGAATGAGCCTGTTTTTTAAAGCAATTGGAATGCTCTCCATAACAGAATCAAATGATTTTACTCCGTGAATAGAATCGTTGAGTTCTTTTGTATCTGCATCAATACTGAAATGGAGCAGATCGATACAACCGGCTAATTCACGGGCACGCTGTGGAAAAAGGAGTGCATTTGTCGTAACCGAGGTAATGAAACCGTATTCCCGTGCTTTTTTCAAATAGAGCGGCAGGTCAGGATGCAGTAAAGGTTCTCCACCCGTGAAATCAACAAATCTGCATCCGGCTTTTTTGGCTTCAGATAAATTTAAGAGGACCTGTTCTGTATCTGCATCGATTTTTGGCTGTTCTTTCCATATATTACAGAATCGGCACTGTGCATTGCACCTGTTTGTAATAAAATAATGTAAAAGGAGTGGCTTCATTTTACTAAAAAGTCCTATATCTGTCTTTTCTTCCATACCGGAGTTATAATCAAAACAGGTATAATCATAAATATCGTTTGAATTGTTATAAATATATAGTATAGGGGAAATAGTAAAACTGATTCTTTGGAACCAATCTTTCTAAATCCTACTAAAGTAAACAGAAATAATATCATAATATTTGCGAGACTCAGATAAAGAACAGGTAACGGAAATATCTGAAATAATGCTAAAATAAGTATAATGTTCTGGTAACCTAAAAGAAACAGTACAGGTAGGAGGCTAAATGGTTGTTTAAAACCACCTTTCAGCCATCGTAGAGCCTGATGAAAAAATTGACCGAAAGTCTTGCATGGTTGTGTTTCGGCGGTAGGATAAAAAGGAATAACCGGAGCCGCTTTGAATTTCTTTTGGCCTGCATTTTTTAACAGATCAAGATCTTCTACAATAGAATAGCCGATCCCCTTTTGCCCACCGATATCCTGATACATTTTTTTAGCAAATAATAGATTATTTCCCATACAGGAGCCGGGTAATTTAGACGTGTGGAATGCAAAGGCAGTTGTAAAAAGGAATTCCAGTTGAAAGGACTGAAAACGTTCAAAAAGAGAATTTTTACCCTTTTTTATTACTGTATGGCCATACACAAGTGAAACATCATCTGTTGTCGAGTTAATCAATGAAGAGAGCCAGTTGGAATGGAGGTGCATATCTGCATCGGTAAATGCAATCCAGTCGTGTGAGGCGTGTGCAACTCCATTATCAAGTGCCTGTTGTTTGCTCGTTAAATGTAGGGAAGGATTAAATTGAGAACTGATTACTTTTATTATAATAGTGACATTTTTATCTTTAAAAGCATTAATTACCGGCACATAATCATCAGTGGATTGATCATTGACCAGAATAATCTCAAATGTTCCCTGATAATCCTGTTTTCTAAGTGATTGTAGCATTTTCGGGAGGTTTTCTGCCTCATTTCTGTATGGGATGACAATAGAGACTAAGTGGAAAATAGTATTTAGGTGAGATGGTTGATTATAAAAAAGAAGCATGCTTAAAAGATAAAGGACGAGGAAAGCAAAAATAACCAGAAGGGCCGAAGGTATGAATAAAATCGCCATAATAAAATATCAAGTTAAAATTTCCATATGTATTAAATAGTATACATTATTTGTTTCGATAATTATTTTAGATAGTAGAGTATTATTTTCTGATAGATTAAATATAAATCTATCAGGCAAAAAAAAGTTATATTAACCTTTGAACATTTTTAAGTGAAATAACGTCTATTTACATTTACTGGTAAATAGGGGGCAGGAATTCTTCTATTTATCGCGGCTAGTGTAAATGGTAACTTTAATTGAGGTGGTATCATGGTAGTAAAAATGTATGTTAAAATTCTAATAATGTGTGTTGTTGCAACATTTCTCACCTGTAACCTTTTTTCTCCCCAGGAAGTTGATGAAGATAAATGGTATATGGTCGGCGAAGCGTGGGTACTTGAGGGAAAAAAGAAGATGTGGGACCTCGACTGGATTGGCGCTGCAAAAGATTTTGCCAAGGCGATTGAAAAGAATCCCAATCTTTCAGAAGCCTATTTTTATTTGGGGAAATGTATCCTGCGGCTAAATAGAGTTGACCTAGACCAGGTTTGGGATGATATAAAGCCGGAAAGTAATACAGTAGAAGATAATAAGGTGCCATTCCTTTATGGGGAGGATGATCTGTTAGATCCA
>CBDVBE010000305.1:0-8342 GCA_965372145.1 uncultured bacterium
CAATTTCCCCTTCGACAAGCTCAGGACTTCGCAATTTCAAGCCGTGAACGGCTACTATCTTTTTACCAGAGCTGGAGAATCATGTGTCTCTTTACTATGCGCTGCTAACGAATCTGACCGGTTCTCTCTTTCTTCCTTTTGTACCATCTGTACTTTTCGTATATGCTTTCTCATCATCTCCGCACCGATAAAACTTGAATGGACTGTCCAGTAATCACCATGGACAGTAACAATCCCGGTTGCTATATGCTGTGAAGCATCCGTTTTATGGCGGCTGAAACCGATAAACCAGTCTACTTTTCCCATACCTTCTTTATCAACGCTTCCTGTTTTACCACCATACTCAATTTCTTTAAAGCGGAAGGATTTCTTGAGATACCGGAATGATTTGCGGGCAGTACCGTATCGTGCCACACCCTTCATTAACGCGACCATTTCTTCTGCGGTCTCTTCCTGAATCGGCATTCGCCACAACACGCTCTGCCTGGAATACCTGTTCTTAGCAGAAGCCAGATCTGTTATGCTGTCAACAATTGTCGGAGAATAGATCTTCCCGTGATGCGAAATACCTGCGGCAATCATCGCACCAAACAGCGGTGACATAGTGGTACTCTGATTAAACCCGGACGCCATTTCAGCGATCGCAAAGGTACTGTCGGGATAGATAAAAACTGCTTTCTCATTGTCAAGCTCAAAGGGAATGCTTGCATTAAAACCAAATTTTACCGCATATTCGTTAAGACCGTCTGCACCAAGGGTGAATATACCAATTCTGCCAAATACCGGATTAATTGAATAGGCAAATGCTTCTTTAAAGGTAATTTCCCGATACTCTTTCAGCTCTTTTTTCAACTGCGAGTTGTACAGGGTATGATTCCTTCCGCGCATTTTGAGTTTACTGTCGGCACGAAGACCGGCTTTCTCAATTGCCCCTGCTGCTGCTATTGTTTTAAATATCGAGGCTGCAGGAAACAGGCTCCTGCAAAAGAGATTCCGTGCTAATACCTCTTCACCCTCATCGGTATAGGAAACCAGTGAAAGGATTCTTCCGGTGGATGGTTCAATAATGACCAGCGCACCATATTTTGGATGGTATCGCCTGAGATACTCTTTACCAATTCGCTGTAACGTGGTATCAACGCTCAAATGAACAACAGAGGCGCCATTTTTAAAGTAAATTGTATCCTTTGCATGTGTTAAGCGGGGTGGCACCTGTTTTAGGAGATCTTTAATCCGTTCAAATGTCAATTTCCCGGGCCGTTTAATCTCCGGTTTTTTTGGATGCTTCTCTTTTTTTACCTTTTTTACCGATCGTCTCTGCTGTGAAGGTTTCCGTTCTGTTACAGTAGAATCATTTAAAACAGCCGGCTCATCGTTCGGCTTATCAGTCTGTACACTGTTCCTATACCACCAGAATCCTAAACCTGCGATAATGAAGAACAGCACAAATCGTATTCTACCGCGGCGAGGAAGGCGAAAATCCTTTTTGCAACTTTCTTTACGGGCTTTTTCTAATAAAGGAGCTTTATCTGACATGTGAAATAAATTCAATCAATTATGATGTATAAACAAAGGGGAGGACAAATCCTCCCCGTAAAGTATATGTTTTTTTCTTCCCCTTAGAAAGTAAGTGCCGCCTGAATGGTTACTGTTTTATCATCTAAGAGTTTGGTGCGGTCACGGTTCCACTTCCAGCCATACCGCGTCTCCCATATAACAGAAGCTCCTGCGAGAACTTCAACACCGAGACGGTATCCCCAATAAGTATAGGGTGACTGATAAAAGAACGGCCTGCCTTTAGTCTTATCGATATGTGTTTGATACAAGAAAGCATTCACCTTGTTAACTTTCGGTATCCGTTCAAGAAGGACCTCTCCCACATCCACCTCAGCTTCAGCACGCTGGTCCAACACATCGGGGTCACCAATTAAACGCTGATAGCTTCCGCTTAGGATGACGATATCTTTAATATTAAATCCGCACAGGCCAAACACGCCGTTTAAATCAACCGCAGGAAGAGCATCTTCCTTTACATGTACATCCGGTGTTCTCTTAATACGCTCATCGAGATAATACGTACCAAAATATCCAGGCTCAAAATACTCCTCGCTATGGCGATATTCCAGACGTGCCCAGGCCGGACCAACTTTCAATCCTACACCTGGGGCACCGATTCCCCATCCTTTATAAAACTTGTCTTCATTTTCATCATCAAGCAAAACCCCTCCCTGCCCATACAGGTCAAGATTTAATATCTTTGAACTAATAATTGGTATAATGATATCACCACCAAGAATAATTACCGGATTATATTTACTTTCAGCCCATTGATCCGCATGTTGAATTACATCGTCATATTCTTCATTTACAATCGCATTATGTTTCTCAGTACTTGTGAGTGTATCGCCGGTATTTTTCAAAAGCCAGTTATCCAGCCAATCACCATCAACAATAGCATCTTCATCCTTATCAAATGGTTCGCCATGCAACGAGTAATCCCACTCCCGTGCCGGCGCATACTGATTTATATCAGACGCAACAGTTGCTGCGATGGACAATCCGCCGATAATCGGTTTCTCGGTCATTTTAAAAGGTTTAAAAGCTAACCGGCCGGCAAGGATACCACCGTCATTGGCAAAATCCTTGAAATCAGCAACCAATGTCTGCAGGGAAATACCTATCGGGCCGAGGTCATTCAAATCAAACTGCAGGCCAAATAACTTTTCTCCAGGATAATGGAGCATATTGTTAAACCGGTCAACAATGAAACCGTAACCGAATGTTACATTATCCAGGCCGCCGAGCTTGATGAATACCGGGTCTCCCGGATGATTGAACCGGATATAGCGTATTTTTCGCAGGAGTGAAAACCCGGCCTCTCTGCCGCTGCTGAAATCCCATCCCTTATTCGAGAAATCTCCCTGTGCATCAAGAAAAAGCTCTAAATCAAAGAAAACGCCGAAACGCCAGATCGGCACATCCACACCAAATGCAATACGGGTCCATTGTTCATTATCAACCGTAACCACACCAGCGCTTATTTCCCACTGCGGCTTATCCGGTTCTTTCTCCCCTTTGTCAGGCTTCCCCTTTCCAGGTTTCTCCTCCTCTTTTTCCTCTTCTTTTTTCTCAGGCTCCTCTGCCGGTTGTTCAGCAGGTTGCGCCGGAGGGGTGGTTTCAGGTTTTTCCGCAACAGCCGGCTCCGGTGATACCGGGGGTGTTACAGCATCCGCTTCCTGTGCAGGGCTCTCAGCAACAGGAGCCTGTGTAACTTCTGCTTGAGCCGGCACCTCCGTCTGAGACGGTTCCTCAACCTTCACCTCTTCTGAGGCGGATGCTGCAGGTTCTCCATATTTTACACCTGACCAGGACTCAAGCGATTCTATTGCTTTGGGAGGTAACTGCTTGACCGGGGTAAACGAATTTGCAACAGCATTATAGGTGCAATAGTTACCCGCATCAACATCTACCGCGGCACCATCAGATTTAGTCATGCGGATTTTTCCTTTAAGTACCGCTACACTAGGACCTTTCTTTGTGATCTTGATTGCAGCGGCCGTACCAATCGGGGTAAAGATACACCCATTTGCTTTTATCTCAACGGTTACCTCTGCTGAATCTGCCTCCCTGTTAAAAAACATCTGCCCTCTGATAAGATGAATGACCACCTTTTTCTCGCTTGCACTCATCACAAAAGTACAGGAGTCTTTAAGAACAAGCTTTACCGATTTTAAAAGGGTACACGTTGCTTCCCCTGTTTCCCCTGCCATTAAAGAATCTCCGGATTCAACCGATCCTGTATTCTCAAGAGTGGTCCATGTAATATCAGCCTGCTTTTTTACTAACATTTCACCGGAATCAATGATAAACGCAATCTGTCCGGCAAATGAAAAACTATACAGTATTCCAATAAGTAAAAGTGCAATTATTTTCCTGCTAGCCATGAACTACCTCCCTTAACACATTAAGGATAAAAAGAACCTTATGGTCATAAGATACTTTCCAGTTAAAGGTAAATCAAGCGTTTAAACAGGGTAAAAGTAATAAAAATGGTGACATAAATGGTTACATAAAAAGTATTATAAGGAAGAATAAACTGCGTTAAACCGGGCGATGACTGATGGCCATGAAAAGTGTGACTGAATATGTTCATACCCGGAGGCAGCAAGTTTTTGCGCACGATCATGATCGGAGAAAATTGCTGATACAGCCTCTGCGATTGCCTGAGGATCACACTGCGGTACAAGGAGGCCGGTTTCATTATGTAGTATAATATCAACTATGCCACCGATATTTGTTGCAATCGCAGGTTTATTATACGTCATAGCCTCAATAAGAACTACCCCAAGTCCCTCAGTGTCACCTTTGCTGTCCACAATAGAAGACAGGACAAATACATTACACTCGGTAAAAAGGTTTTCCAGAGTCTCCTGCGGGATTTTGCCCGGCAGACTGACACGGTCTTCAAGATGCAGGGATTTACTCAAATGTATAAGATCATCACGGATTGGCCCGCCGCCGGCAATAGTAAGAGAGGCATCCGACCACTTTTCCAGAATTGACGGCATTGCCTGGATGAGATAATTAAATCCTTTTCGTTCAATCATCCTTCCGACGCTGAGGATCTTGTGGTTTGGTTGTAAAGTCGGTATTTCCGCACCTGGTTCTATCGTCGTGCCATAAGGAATAATGGAAAGTTGTCGATCGTAAATATCCTTTACCAAATTACCGGTAAAGGTAGATATTGCAATAACCCGGTCAGCTTTTTGTATAAAGAACTTAAGGAAATGCTTGACTGGCGGGAATCGCTTCACCAGCATCAGGCTCGCGGTATAAAAATTGAGGACGATGTTCGTCTTATGGAAAAGAGCTGCAACATACCCAAATACCGCATGTGGTGCGGGCCAATGAATATGTAAAATATCGAATTTCTCTTTCCTGTGCAGTTGAATCAATCCAATGGTACCAAAAAGCACGTAAAACAGAATCATTATTTTGTAATGAAAGATGTGTATCTTATACGGCGCGCCCTCGTCGGGGGTAAGGGTCTCCCATGGGGCGAAGAAATAGCGAAACCTTTTTACCGGACACCCGTCTATTTCGTGCGAGCATAAACCCTTAAAAGAAGGTACATAAATGGTAATATCATGTCCGGCTTCCCGTAAATAATTTACAGTCTTACGCAGCCAGGGGACCTCTGAATCTTCATGGAATCGGGGATATACCGAACCTATAAAACAGATCTTCATGCGCTACTCTAACTCGTCTCGGATAGTATAGGTATTTTTCCGCTGGGTGTTTGCAATCATTTCACCGATAAGCCCGATTGAAAAAAACTGTATGCCCATTATAATTGAACCCATTGACAGCAGCACCAGCGGGCGAATACGCATTTCCTGGTGCAGTATCCACTGGACACCAAAATAGCTTAGTACCACCGTGCCGATAATGCCAAACAGGATACCCAGTACACCGAAAAAATGCAGGGGGTTTGCCAGATATTTTCTGAGGAAAAGAAGGGTAAGCAAATCAAACGGCCCGTTTAAAAATCTATTCATACCGAACTTTGTTTTACCAAATTTTCTACGATGATGCGGCACAACTACCTCTGTAACTTTATATCCTTCCCAGTGAGCAAGGGCGGGAAGGTAACGGTGGCGCTCCCCATAAATCTCAAGAGATTTTGCCGCATAAGCACGATATGCTTTAAAGCCGCAATTAAAATCATGCAATTTCAAACCGGACATGAGAGACGTGGTAACATTAAATAATTTTGATGGAATATTCTTGGTGAAGAATGGATCAAACCGCTTTTTCTTCCATCCGGAAACGACATCCCACCCCTCCTCAATTTTTTGAACCAGTTCCGGAATCGCAACAGGATCATCCTGGAGATCGGCATCCATGGTTATGATGATTTCACCGGCAGCTTTCTTTATACCGGCATTAAGACCGGCCGACTTACCATAATTTCGACTGAATCTGATAACACGTATATTTTCCGGATATTCAGAATGAAGTTTTTCACATACTTCATATGAAGTATCAGAACTGCCATCATCAACAAAGACCACTTCAAAAGTATATGCTTTCTCCTCCATTACTTCCGCGATACCCTTCATCAATTCGGGAAGGCTCTGCTCTTCATTGTATAACGGGATAACCACTGATATTTTTTTCATTTTACTCTCGGATAAAAAGCATATATGTCACGCTAAATAGCAAAAGAACCGGTAACGCTGTTGCAAGAGTACGCATTATAATATAATTTTATTCACTCACGGTCGTAATTATTGTATTCAGACAGTACTATCATAAACCATTTTTTATACTATATACCATCATGGAAAAAATAGTAATCACCCCGCTCATGGGTATGGGTGACACCCTGATGACCACTCCGGCACTGCAAATGATTAAAGAGAACAGGCCGGACTGTGAGATTACCTTTTTTACATTCAGCCGTGTGAATCATGAAATATTACTTAATAATCCGCATATAGATCACCTCTGGTACTATCCGATAAAAGCTATCCACTTCGTCCAGGCAACAGTACATGTATTAACACACTTTGCCTTCCGGTTTGATACCTGCATTAATTTCTATCCATCAAACCGCATTCAATACAACGTATTTGCCTTTATGACATGTGCAAAAAAAAGGATTGGCCACACCTATCTTCGTATGAATAATACTCAACTGAATTGGCTTAATAATAAAACGATTCCGGAAGATTATAACACACACTGTGTTGAGGAAAATGTGCGCCTGCTGCAATTTCTAGGCATCTCTGCTGATTCCCGGAAAATACCACCTATGCGTATTTACCTCACTGATGAAGAAAAATCTGCCGGTTATGCCTATAAAAAATCTTTAAGCGATACTACTGTCATTGGTATTCATGCCGGAACCAGTACGTTTAAAAACCAGGCCAACAGGCGCTGGCCTAAGGAGAGCTTTGTTCAACTGATCGATTTATATCCTGACATCCATTTCCTTCTTTTCGGTACATCTGATGAGATAGAAATAAATCAATACATACAGGCATCGGTAAAAAATAAAAGCCAGGTAAGTATTGTAACCGATAAAACAATCCGTGAAGTTGCTGCAATTATTGATACCCTTGACGCCTTTATCTCCAATGATTCCGGCCTGATGCATATCGCAGCCGCAATGGAAACGCCGGTAGTAGCGATTCTCGGTCCTACGAATAAAAATTTCATTTACCCCTGGGGTGTAAAGCATACAATAGCGCGGCTTGCACTCCCCTGCTCGCCCTGTTTTTATTATTCACCAAAACCGTTAAGCTGCAAACTCAATAAATCATACAAATGCCTCACTGATCTTGGCGCTTCGGAAGTATCACAAGCACTAAATGAGTTGTTAGAATAAAACGTAACGGTTTACAGGTTCAAGGTTATAAATTTTCTGAAAATAGTCATGGTTACATTTGTTTGTAAGGCTACTTTTATTTCTTGAATAGTTGCTGTCTTTTGTTGTTTAAACAGTGTTAACTAATGTTCTATCTGTAAAAGTTTTAAAATTATTTTAAAATCTCGCTAATGAGAAGCAACGAGTTATAGTAAAACAATTTTTTCTAAAATCTCAATTATATTTTTATATTTTTTTTCATATGTTATTTGCGTGTTTACATTTTCGTCATTTATGATCAGTCGTATTATTAAAAAGGGTGGTTGATTTCTGGGGAGTATTTCTTCAGCTTCTAAACTTAGTCCGTCCCCTGTTGCTTTATTCATTATCACTGGCGATAACGACCTGCTTGTTCTTAAAAGCATCAAAGGCATTTCGATTCTTCAGCCAGGAGATTTCTGGAAACTCGAACAGGCTAAAGAATAACCGCCCTTCCTCACCCCATCCCAAAGGCATCGATCAGGCCGAGCGCTCAACAACAAGCGCCGTTTAATAATATTGTAGTTCCCCCAGCTCCAAAAAGCGAAATAATATTGTACGCCCTTCCCCCTTTCGAAATCCCCCACAACCTTTTTTTCTCATTAAATGGTAGTTCCGTCCGCCCACTCCTCCGCTTGCTAGATTTTTGCCTCCTGTATCCGGCAAAAAATAAATGCAGTTATGGTCGTCGTTGCGTCCAGCTCCAAAGGGGGATTAAGGGCTGGTTGACACCGCATTGTTTTACTTCTTTTGTCTGGCCGCCCTGTCCAGCCAAAATAATCACAATGCTCATATTGCTTTTTTCCGCTGTGGAATAATTTTATTATATCTACCCATTCGACAAGCTCAGGGCAGAGCCTGCCCGCCCTAAAACGCAGCACCGCTCCAGGACATTTTTAAGGATGTCCTTCCGCTCTTGCAGGTTAGCCCC
>CBDVBE010000306.1:0-8340 GCA_965372145.1 uncultured bacterium
CTAAAGGTCGCCCTATACCTTTTGGGTGTGAACCTTTGAACCCGTGAACGGTTACCTATTATGTAATACTTCATTAATTAATTTTGAGAGATTTTCAATAGTAAATGGCTTCTGTAGAAATCCGACAGCTCCGGTGTCAATAATTTGTTGTGCTTCTTCATTTTTTGCATAGCCGGAACAAACAATAACTTTTAATTTTGGATTTATAGCTTTCAGTTTTAAAAAACATTCATACCCATTAAGCTTCGGCATAATCAGGTCCAGAAAAACCAGGTCAATTTCCTGATAACGTTTTTTATAGGAGGTTACAGCCTCTTCACCGTTTTTACACAGAATAACCGAATACCCGAGTTCCGATAACATTTCATGTGATATATCACGAATGAGTTCTTCATCGTCGATAAATAGAATTGTTCTCTTCTCTTTGGACCGTATGAGCTCATCCTGCACAAAGGTAGTATCACTTTTTGATTTATCAGTAATCGGTAAATAGATAGTGAAAGTAGAACCTTGATTTATTTTACTCCCAACCTCGATAAAACCTTCATGGCTTTTAACCGTACCATAGACACTGGCAAGTCCCAATCCCGTTCCTTTCCCCGGATCTTTTGTTGTAAAGAATGGCTCGAATATATGGTTCTGTGTAACCTCATCCATACCGACACCGGTATCAGAGATAGAAAGTTTTAGATACGTGCCCGGATTAATTTTATAAGGACGACTGGCAACAAATAGGTCATCCAATTTTTCAATTGAGGTAGCAAATGTTAATCCCCCTCCCTCAGGCATGGCATCGAGTGCATTGACAGCAATGTTCAGTATTGCATTCTGAATCTGGGTATTGTCCCCAACGACCATTGGGGGTTTGGCATTTAAAGCGGTTGATATCGTAATACGCTTATCAATGGTATGTTCAAAAAGATTGATAACTCCCTGAATAGCATCATGGATATTTATTATGGCTACCTGGTGTTTCCCCTTGCGTGCAAAGGTAAGGAGCTTATTTGTTAAATCCGCTGAACGCAACGCAGCATCTAAGATCCTATTAACATATTTTTCTAATTTAGGATTGCCATCAGAAAACTTTCTTTTAATCATGTCGGCATAACCGGAAATGGCACCCAGCATATTATTGAAATCGTGTGCGATACCTCCGGCCAGTTGGCCGATAGCTTCCATTTTCTGCGCCTGGAAGAGCTGCTCCTCCAGTTTTATCTTTTCTTCCTCAACATGTTTCCGCTTTGATATGTCCCGTGCTATACCGAGAACTACTTTTTTGTTTTTTATTTTTATCGGATGGGAACTAATTTCAACGAATGCTTTTGTTCCATCCTTGCGGTTCAGGATAAATTCATCCGGGCCGGTTGGGTAACCAAGTACATTTTTAGCCAGTAATTTAGCTGCTTTTGGAATCTGCATTGCCGGGAGTAATTTTAATTTCAGGAAACTTTTACCAATTAAATTTTCACGTTTATAGCCTGTCATTTCTTCAGCTTTTTTATTACCGTCAATGAAGGTCCCGGAAAAATCATTGATATAAATTGCATCGGGCGCAAATTCAAAAAGAAACTTCAGTTTTTCCTCTGATTCGCGCAATTCATCTTCAGCCTTCTTCCGCTCTACTATCTCCTTGGTTAAATCTTCATTTGCCTCCTGTAATTCTTTTGTCCGCTCTTCCACCTTTATTTCAAGTCTAACCCTGTCTTTTTGTAATGAATCCTCTACTTCTTTATGAAGGGTGATATCATGAACAATACATACGGTTCCGGAACCGGGAATAATGGAAGTAGTAAGACTGACTGGTTTGGTAGTACCCTTTTTGGTTCTTAGTAATACCTCACTATTGTTGACTTTTTCATTTTTATGAATCTTTAAGAGTACATCTTTTCCGCGCTCACCCTTAGATAATATCATTTCCAGGGTGTTATTTTGTAACTCCTCATGTTCATATCCCAGTATCACGGTTGCTGCTTTATTAACGGAGACAATCGTACCATTAGTATCGAGGAGCAGTAACAGGTCAGCCATATTGGCAATGATTTTATCGGCTGCGACAGTCGGCGTAATACTTAAGAATCGATATCGGGATATTGCATAGGCCATGCCAATAGCCCAGGTGAGAATGAAAACATCAGCCAGGGGAGGAATACTGGTAATGTTATATTGCCTGAAGAGGACGTTTGATACCGTACCAAGGAGTAATGGCGGTATAGCTGAAATGAGCAAAATAGTAGCCTGTCGCTTATTTATTTCTACTGTTGTCTTCCTTTTAAAATCGTAAACAAGGAACAGGCCGATGACGGCGAATGAAAAATAGTATGAATAAAAAAGGTAGGTCCAGATTGAGTCTGCCCACAGACCAACCCATCCATAGGCGTGGCGAATGTGGTCAACGGTTATATGATTTGTCCACTGCTTATACAGGAGAATAAGCGGAAGGGAAAAGAGTAATCCTATGAAAACAAACGATCTTGAGAGCCTTTTCTTTCCGGTAAAAATAAGGGAAAACCAGAGAAAGAAAGCGCTGAAATGTGTCCATCCTATTGCACCGAAATGTTCAACGAGAACAGCGGTCTTTTTTGTTACATGGGGATTTTGAATAATTGTTTCACTCAGGCTCCAGGTACCGAAACAGAGCAGAATAGCAAAGCAAACCCTGTTTATAAGTGCTCTTGGATTTTTAGTCAGTACAATCAGTGCCAGATACAAATAGACAATAGCACAAAAGAAGTGTAGGTATGAGATAAATATCATCTGCAATAATCCAGGTTAAGTAGTCTTAGATGTTTCTAACAATATGCTCAAACTTTTGAACAATACTTTCCCATGAGTAACTTTCTCTGACATAAGCAGAATATTCAGCGAACACTTGCTTGTCAAGTATAAGGGCTTGATGCATTGCTTCCCTGACCTGAATGACTGTCTTGTCATGATTATCGTCATCCCGTTCAAAGGTATAGCCGCCTTTACCGGGACTGACAAGAATCGGCATAACACCACGCGCGGTTGCAACAACCGGTGCTCCGGAGGCGATTGCTTCAAGAATGACCAACCCGAATGATTCGTAACGCGAAGTAAGGACAAACAGATCGCTGGCGGACATGATCTGTGCTAATTCTGCCTGCGGTACTGCTGGAATAAAAGTGACATCCTTTCCTTCTGCTCGTTTTTGTAATATCTCAAACTGGTTACCGCTGCCAACGAGCACCATTTGAGCTTCGGTTGCAAGTGATTCATCAAAAGCATCAATGGCCAGTTCAAGATTTTTTTCATAGGTGAGCCTTCCCGCATACAGAAGAATTTTTTTATCAGGATGTAAGCCGTAAGTATTGACAATATCGTTATAATTGTCCCGGGGGTGGAAGAGGGACGTATCTATACCGCAATGCAAGATTTCCAATTTATCCTGTATGCTGTCACCAAAAATTTTTATTGCCATATCCTGCTGCAGTTCGCTCATCGCTAAAACTTTCACACTCCGGATTATACTTTCATGGAGATCTTTCCGGACAAATGGCGGGAGGTCATCGTGCGCCGGCATCTCGGTACCGTGCAGATAGGAGATGACCGGATATTTTTCTGCGAGGCACTTTGCGATCACAAGACCATGATGTACCAGGTTAATGCCGGTGGACGTTTCAGTAGCGAGTGCATTGTCAACGGTTGTGCAGTAGGTCATATAGGCATCTTCCTGTATATCAAAAAGGCGCACACCGTTACTTTTAGGATGACTGAAAATGACGGGAAATGAACCATCGTTGTATATTCCCGATGTGCTGTCACCAATTGCCCAGATTACCGATTCCTGTGAATAGTATTTACCGATATTTTCAGCAACAGTGTAACTGTCGTTACCTTGTGGGAAGTGAAGATACTGGGTGAGCTTCATTGCATTACCTTTCCGTATCCGGAAAATTAATCACCAATTTCGATTCCCTGCTTCTCGTAATGTTTGATAAAATGATTAATGAGTTCAACATTTTTATCCGAGATATTTTGTGTTTGAAAACCGGAATAAAAGAGATTTGAATTTCCTTCGGGATTACACCACATGCATCGGGCTTCAAAGTCGACGGGTATATTCTGCCCGGGCAGCATAAATTGCAGTGAAAAGATTCCACCGACAGTATAGGGATATTCACTCGAGAGTTTGATCCCCTGAGTGGTAATATCGAGCAGGATTCCAGCCTGGTTGGAAGTCTGGCTATCAAAAACTTTTACGTTTGGGAGAATCTGTACCCGCTTCAATATCCGCGTATTCTTATTGGAAATGGTTTTCTTAGGTGAGAAAACAGCTCCGCCAATATCGCAATTCAGTTTTTCGAAGTCACACCCTTCAGGGAGTTGTATTCCGCGAAGATCAGCACCTCTGAAATCTGAATCGTAATGTTCAATACCCAGTTGAGCGCCTCTAAGGTCTGCACCGGTAAAATTTGTTTCACTGCATAGCGCATCGGCAATACGGGCACCGCGTAAATCTGCGCCACGGAAGTCAGCATTAGTGAAGTAGCCGAAGGCAAGATTGGCGCCCTTTAAATCTGCACCTATGAAACGGGCGTATACACAATTCGTTGATGTAAAGGTTACTCCACGAAGAACAGTCCCGGTAAGGTTTGCATATTCAAGATTTGTTTTCGTAAGCGTAAATCCCCGCAGGTCTATGCCGATTAAATCTCGATGTGAGAGATCTATTTCTGAGAGGTCTTTCTGCTGTAATCGGGCTTTATCAATACCATATTTTTGAAGCATTTCAAGTGTGTGACTATCCATTGGTCACCCCCGGTTTGTGATGAGTTCAATACAATTACAATTTCAAGCCGTGAACGGCTGCTTATATGGATACAATGCCGTACTATTCTCAATGCTCTTAGATGAGTTCATGTCGTAATGCCTGTTCTATTACCGTGATAAAATTTTCCCGGCTGTACGGTTTCTGTATAAACTCAAGAGCCCCTTCGGACAATATTTTACTCGCTTCACTATCAATCGAATATCCTGATGATACAATTACTCTAACCTGTGGATCGATCTTTTTAAGTTCTTTGAAACAATCGTACCCATTCATCTCAGGCATCACAACATCAAGAATGATAACATCGATCGATTGATGGTTACTCTGATAGTATTCGAGACCTTTTCTCCCGTTCATGGCGGTTGCAACAGTATATCCTGCGTCAGTCAGCATTTCTTCTACCATATCCCGAATGAATTCTTCGTCGTCAATCACAAGAATATTCACGGTTGAGGATGCCGCAACGGTATCCGTGCTAACGGCTTTCTCCTCTTTTTCAGAGGGGTTCCCGGTTGCGGGTATATAGAGTGTAAATGTTGTCCCTTTATTGATTTCACTTTCCACTTCGATGAAGCCATGATGATTTTTAATAGTACCATAAACGCTTGCCAAACCAAGCCCCGTACCTTTACCCATTTCCTTGGTGGTAAAAAACGGGTCAAAAATTTTATTTTTGATATTCTGCTCAATACCGGTGCCGGTGTCGGAAACAGAAAGTTTTAAATAAGTTCCGGGGGAAAGTTTTTGAGATTGGAGCTTGGAATCAGAATCATCAAGCTGTACCAGGTCGGTTTTAAAGGTTACTGTGCCGCCATCCGGCATGGCATCACGCGCATTAATAGCCAGATTGAGAACAGCATTCTGTATCTGTAAAGGATCCCCCTTGATAAAAGCATACTCTGCATGTATCTCTTTTTCGAAAGAGATTTTTTTATCGATAGTATGGTGTAATATTTTAATGACGTCGAGTATTATTTCATGCATGTCTATTGATACAATCCGGAATTTTCCCCGTCGCGAAAATGCAAGCAGTTTTGCAGTTAAATCTGCGGCGCGTGATGATGCGCTGAGAATCGTGCCTGTATATTTACCAAGTTTCGGATTGTCATGAGCGAATTTTTCCTTAATCATTTCCGCATAACCGGATATTGCGCCGAGGATATTATTGAAATCATGGGCAATACCACCGGCAAGCTGTCCGACAGCTTCCATTTTCTGAGATCGCAGCAACTGTTCTTCCAATTGCCTCTTTTTTTCTTCCGATTGAATGCGATCAAGAGAACGAATAATTATCTCACCAATAATCCTTAAAAGCGCGATAATTTCCTCAGACCATATTTTTTCTGATTTCACCGAGTCAAATCCAAGGAAACCCCTGAAAGTTCTGTCGTTTACCAATGGCACGCACACCAGCGATTTAATCTTAAGCGAGGTAAATAATTCTTTTTCTGCATGTGCTTCAGCAGGGAGATTTTCTACTGAAGGGACATATACATCTTCCAGATTCCGATATCGCTGTGCTATCCACGGTATATCATCCAGCGGGAATCCCTGAAGGTCGTCAATTTGCGGATCGATTCCTTCAGCACACCACTCATGGGTATTATCGATTATCTTGCCGTCTTTGCATGATAGAAAGACGTAGCTTCTGTCAACTTTCGCAAATTCACCGATGATTTTGAGAACCCGGCTAATTTCTTCATCAATTTTTTCCGGTTCAATACGCACAAATTTTGATGAAAGGGTAGTAATAATATGCTCGAATTCTGCACGGTAAAGTAATTCATTGCTTGTTTCCTCGAGTTCTCTGTTTTTACGTTCGAAGATACCCTGAAATGTGATACGAATATGCTCAAAAAAATAGGCAAAGAGTGCTACTGTTAAGAATGAACCGACAAACCGGATTTTAAACCCAAAAGGGTACGGGGAAAAAGGAGGGCCCGGAGAGATGATGAAGAAAATAATAATGCCTGTTAAAAAGCAACCTATACTAAAGATGCCATTGCGTGGTCCTAGTAAGAACAGGGCGAGAAGTGGAAATACGTAAGCCCAACCGATAGAATATATGCCGACAATAGATGCCAGATACAAGAATAAAAAACAAAGCGCTATAACGGTTAAATAACTTGCAAAGGTCGGATTCTTAGAATAATGTGAATGGCTTCTGGCTATAATACAAATCAGGGTAATTATATAATCAACTAAACAGAGAACCGGTTTACCGTCAATATAAGCTCGCGCACCATACAAAGGAAGAGCAATCATACCGATAAGAAAAATGGTATTAAGAAAAATTATCTTTCTTCTTAATTCATTATCAGCAGAACTGTCAAGACCGCTTGTTATAAGATTACGAAGGAAATTTTTCATTCCAATACAGTATGATTTCTTTTAAAGTAATATAAAGGATTTAAAATTCATTAGTAATGGTAACATAAAATGCGGTAAATGGCAAAGAATTTTACTTATCGATGACTAAGTGGATAATAGCGGGAAAGAAACTTGAAAATTAAAATTTGGTATTCATGCTTTTGTGCTATTTATAACCTTCCACACCTGGAGCCCACCGCTTAACTCATGTTGTACTAAAGCATAACATTATGTAGGAGCGGATAGGTCACTATCATGTCCTCCCGCTCAACATACTGTTAATAAATTTACAAAACAAAAGGAGATTAATTACTTTGTCTTTAATTTGGTAGTAATATCTATTTTAATGTAAGAAGACCGATTTTCGGGTTGAAAATAAAGGGAACCACCTTTGGTATCAATCAAAGAGCCTCTAAAGAGAGTTTTCTATGAGATTGAAGCCATTAAAGGTAATTGGAGCGTCCGGGAACTCAAACGCCAGATAAACAGCCTGTATTACGAGCGAAGCGGTCTCTCTAAAAAACCCGAAAAACTTGCAGAAATAGCACAGTCAAAAATCCAACCGGCCAGATCGCACGATATTGTAAAGAATGTCTATGCTAAAGAAAGTATTTCACCCTATGAAATATTAAAATCCACATTCAAAGCGGAGTCACCATCTTTTAAACTGATTAATGATGTTTAAACCCAAAACCCAGAACCTTTGAACCTGTGAACGGTTACAAAAGAACATATGCACCTCTCCTCCTCCTTCGTTCTCCTCCTCGTCCTCGGATTTTTCTTTTTAACTGTAAAAAACAGATCGAGGACGAGGACGAAGGACGAGGAGGAGGAAGATAATAGCAGGAAAGAAACTTGAAATTTCAAGCCGTAAACGGCTGCGATTCTTAAGACGCTTCAATTTTCAGGCCTGAATCAATCTTTATACTGTTTCTCGAAAGTTTTGTCCTATAAATTCGGGCAAAACTCTTATAGAAACAGTCCTGCAAAAACACCTGGAGCACACTGCTTAACTCATGTAAATAAATTTACAAAACAAAATGAGATTAATTACTTTGTTTTTAAGGAATAGTTATATCTATTTTAAGGAGATAAGACCGATTTCAGGGTTGAAAATAAGGGTGAACACTTACCCGTTTTGCGGGATAAGTTTCTCTAAGAAATGAATTTCTAAGAGA
>CBDVBE010000307.1:0-8333 GCA_965372145.1 uncultured bacterium
TGACATCGGTGGCATGACCCTTGAAGCTTTCAACAGCCCATACATAATAGAAAAAAACATTATCATATCCAGCGGTGAAGAAACAGTCATAAAAGCAGGTGCGGCGCTTGTCTTCAAATCTTTCACCGGCCTGACTGTATTCGGCAGTCTCTTTGTAGAAGGCAGCGCTGAAGAACCGGTCTCTTTTACTTCCATTAATGACGGCACACACAATGAGGCTTCAAAGACCTTTCCCAACTCTTTTGACTGGAATGGTATTCTTATTGAAAAAGATGCCGGCAAAGTGAAGATGCGCAATTTTGAGGTTTTCTATTCTGTTTTCGGCATAAAGAGCAAAAAAAAGGATATAGTCCTGATCAATGGTTTGTTCCGTGAAAACGGTCAGTTTAATTTCACTATCAATGATGACATAATGATGGTTGAAGAAAAACTATCATACTCCTACAATGTAAAACCGGTAAAAGAACCTGATACTGCCGTTGCAAAGGTTTCTGAAAAGGAGAAACGTATTGCCTTTTTGTCACCAAAACAGAGAAAACAGCGAACCGGAAGTATTGTATCTTTTGGAACAGCAGGTGTAGAGGCTTTAACAGCAGCAGCTCTTTTTGTAAATTACAGCAGGTACAACAGTAAATACAGTACTGCGCAAACCGATACTGAAATAAATGATTTCGGCAGGAAAAGAGATTCTTATAAAACCGCTGGAATCATTACAGGCGTGTGACAGTACGACAATTGTTAATTCTGTTTTTTTTGACAACAATAAACCTAGCAGTGGAGCTGGTGTCTTAACTTTATATGGAGGCTCTATTGATTTTATTAATACAACTGTTGTAAACAACAAAGGCTACAATATTATCTCCAAAAATCATGGAAATAGCAAAATTTGTTTATATAATTCCGTTGTTTGGAACGATTCAATATTTTCTCTAAGTAACACTCATCTCATTGACAGCCTTGATTCATCTGATAATGATTTTATTGGAGCAACTATTTTAGATAGTTCAAAAGTTGGTGTAATAAAATTATCAATAAATTCGTGGGATAGATATAACGAGGGGATTCCTGTCTTTAAATCACTTAATAATCCTGGTGGAATTAATAACGAAAAATGGTATACATTAGAATGTGGTTTAATTTATAACAGCTTTAGTAGCCCAGGTTACAAAGAAGGATGGTTTGAGTATGATGCATGTGATTATAATTTAATTAAATGGGATATTAGAGGAGAAGGATTTTCACGGATTCCGCTTGGCGCGAATTTAGATTGCGGAGCTTATGAGCTAAATCCATGGTAGTGTAGTTCATTTGTTTGCTTGCCAGGCAATTGTGTTAGTCATATCTTTTGTTCTTTAAATAGTTTACTGTGGGACATATTTTACGTTTAAGTCCCTGCTAAAGATATATTTGTTTTTCGTTTTTTACTGAAATATATTAAGGGTATGAAAACAATTAAAATATATATTGATACTTCCGTAATAGGCGGATGCTTTGATGAAGAATTTAAAAATTATTCTAACGAATTATTTGATCATTTTTACAATAATTTTCATATCCCTGTTATTTCAGAAACTGTAATCGAAGAATTAGATCAAGCTCCAGAAAGAGTGAAGAACAAACTAAGCTCTCTTGACAATGTGGTGATTTTGGAAAATAATTTGGAAACAAAGTCATTAGCTCAACAATATATAAATGAAAAAATTGTAACAAACAAATTTTTTGATGATGCTCTCCATATTGCAAGTGCCACTGTAAATAAAATAGATGTTCTTGTTAGTTGGAATTTTAAACACATCGTCAATTTGAATAAAATTCATCTTTTTAACTCTGTAAATTTAAGAGAAGGGTATAGTATTTTAGAAATTAGAACCCCAATGGAGTTGTTATATGAATAAAAATTTTGATTGTGTAAAAATGAAAAATGATTTACAGGAAATTTTATATAACAAATTGAACCCTGTAGATTTTAATGACTATTATGAAAAAATGAATACTAGGATAAAAAACAATAAATTTTACAAAAAACTTAAAAACAAATTGAATAAAAAAATAGAATTGGAAAATGTGATCCAACAACAGTGATAAATAACAATGATTTAAACAAATTAATCACCACCAATTTCTATTTTCAAGCCGCGAACGGCTACTTTTTTGTTACCATATCCACAATAGTTTCCGGAACCGGAACATCCACTTTTCCCTTTAACGCCATGATTTTTTTATGGACCCGACGGGCTTGTACCACAAACGATTCCAGATTGGCTTCAATCAGTTGTGGAAAAGGGTCGCCATCAGTTTCAACCGATAAGAATGGAAAGGTATCAATAGCATTATAAACAGCGGCTTTCTTTTCCCAGCCAGCCATTCTCTTCTTCCCGGCAACATTCATCTCTTTCTTAAGCATAGCTTCTGCCATCCGGGAATACATGCAGCCAAACGGGCCAATAGCTACCACCCCACACGAGTCATTTACTATCTCGCGCATACCGAGTCCAAGGGTAAGTACACATTCCCCTCTGAAATTCTCATTGAGTAAATGGCTGACCCCGTCAATAGTGTTAGCCACATCAATCATCTCAGATGTATACACACCCGAAGTTGCCAGTATTGATTTAATACGTTTTTCCCACCATTCCTGAAGAGTGGCCATAACCCGGATCTTTACCAGATCCTGAAATGACAATTTTCTCTCACCAAGGCCGTTATTAATAACATAATTGCCGTAGCAGATATATTCGGCAAGCGGTGCAACACGTACCATGAATCCATGACTTTCAAGATAGTCGACAATATTCTTTCGTGAGAATTCATCCCGGCGGACAAAAATCTCTCCGATAAGTGATACGACCGGTACATCTTCCGGACTCTTCTTTAATGGTATACGTGCCAACTGCATACTGACAAACTTCAGCAGAGAAGAGAACCGAATGGATAATTTCCCTTCGAACCAGGCTATACATTTCCTCCACGAAGCATTAAAAATACGCATGGCATGGACCGGATCACGAGCAGTAACACGAAGCATGCTTTCAATATCACTGAGCACATCAGTAAGAACGATACCCTGCCAGGCCCGGAGTAAAATACCTGCACCCAATCCATTATAACTGTTCTCGTCCGTCAGCGTGAGTAAGGCAGCATTCGGTATCTCTTTTTTTACGATGATCTGTTCAAATGCCCGGAAATACTGCCCTAACCGGCATGGGCCACCACCGGTTGCCATGACAAAAACCGAAACTTTGTTCGCAGTGCTTCTCTTCTCAAGGTGGCTGATAAAGGTACCGGTTGTAATGATATAGGGCAAACATTCTTTACAGGTAGTATTCTTCTTTCCGGTTAACAATTCATCTTTGGTAGGTATTGCCAACGCATGGGTATTGATTCCCTCTTTGCGCAATATTGCTGCAACCGTTTCTGATGCCTTATGACCAAATGACGGTATCAACACCTCTACCTGTGGATCGGTGATATGAATTTTTTCACCATCTGAGGAGTAGACATAGGGGTATGCTACCCGTGCAGCCCTGAATTCGGAGCTGGTATCATCCTTCTTCTCCCGTATACTGCGATACCGGGTAATGATATCAAGTGCAGCTTCAATGCGTGTATCGATTCCCGCATCAGCAGTATGCTGATCAAGTTCAAGCGTTAATGATGGTTTTTCCTGCATGACATTACGGAAATATCCAAGTAAGAATGAATCGGGACCACAGGAAAAATTGGTAATATAAAAACCAAAAAGATTATCACGCTCCTTTACAAATTGTGCTGCCTTCATGATCCTCTGTCCCATAGCCCAGAACATCTTTTTATCTACGCTGTAGTCATCTACGGGCAGCATATCATGCGGAATTATAGTGTAATCACGAGAAGCAACTTTATGAGGGATTCCCATATTGCTGCTGCCGGCAAATGCATTATACGGCCTGCCAAAAAGAACGATTGCATAGGTATCTTTATTTTTCCCAAGTGCATAGAGAGCTTTTTTCCCTATGCGTTGAAGTTCATTTTCAAACGCATTCTGTTTTTCGCAGGCATATAAATAGGCATTACGCGCCTGTTTTTCAGCGATACCCATTTTTACCGCAATAGCAACGAATGAATGTATCGCTGTTTCATACCCCCGCTCCATACGAAGAACCGGCTGTATTATAATCGTACCGGATTCTTCAATTTCTTTTCTGAACGTGGTTTTTAAATAATAGGGCTCTCCCTGGATAAATGGACATAATCGACTATAGGTAGGTACGTTCGGTACCGGAATCTGCATTATCTGAGGTATAAACAGGTAATCACATTTCTGTTGTAACAACTGATAAAAACTGCCATGAGCTACCCCGACAGGCAGGCAGAAAGATGCTTCTGTTCGGGATATGCCCTCCGGTTCTATACTGTCCGGAATGATGACTTTAAAACCCAGACGGGAGAAGAAATTTGAAAAAAGCGGATAGAGCGAGTGGAATAACAATGACCTGTTAAGGCCTACTGTTCGCGGTTTATGACCGACGTCATTTTGAATCACCGGCTCGGAAGGGCCGTATTTCTCCAACATAAGCTTCTGACGCAGTGTTACCAGATCCAACTCTTCTATATCGTCAATATGTTTATCAATACGGAGATTATAATATCTGTCACATATCCCACCAAAGGCATAGAGTCGATTTTCAATCCTCATCTGTGATATAGTACATTTTCTATCACATTTTTCTTTACCGCCTGCACAGGTAAATGTCCCTTCATTAATCGCATTTCGGCCGGCAAGAGCATAAAGATTAAATCTCTTTTCAGCAGCAGTCCCCTGTTCAATTCGTCTCTCAACCTCCAATGCGACTCCAAAAGCACCCATCAATCCAGGATCAGGCGGTACTAGTATCTCACTCTTCAGTAAAGAAGCCATTGCTATGGGAACAGCTCTATTGTAACAGACGCCGCCCTGCATAAAAATTCTTTTTCCAACGGCACGATGCCCTTTTACACGATTTAAATAATTGAGGCAGATTGAATACACTAATCCGGCCAGTATATCATCACGTGTCACGCCATGCTGGACAGCGCGTTTAATATCACTTGATATAAATGCGGCACATTGATCAGTAAAATTAGGCGGGAGGGATGCCTTTAATGCGCAGGGAGCAATATCCTCCGTCACAATACCAAGGGTTTCAAAAGCGGATTCTTCAAGAAACGAACCGGTTCCCGCACTGCATGCCTCATTCATGGCATAATCAGATGGTACACCTGCAGTAAGAAAGGTATATTTTGCATCCTGGCCACCGATTTCAAATATGGTATCAACATGGTTATCATAATATGCGGCAGCCGCTGCATGCGCAATAATTTCATTAATGACATTATCAGTTAATGCATGCAGCCCGGCAATCTGCCGGCCGGAACCTGTCACCCCCACGCCGGCAACGGTTATTGCTGTATCACCGATCTGCTTAAGTATTGATGCATAGCACTTTTTTGAAGCTGCAACAGGATTGCCGTTCGTCCGAAGATAGACATCAGCAAGTATCTTTTTATCAGCTTTGCGTAACAATACTGCCTTGGTTGTTGTAGAACCAACATCCAATCCGAGAATACAGACATCTCCCTGCTGTACAGTTCCCCGTTCTGATTTCCCGAAAGAGACAAGATGTTCAGCTTGTGCTAATGGTGCATGAAAGGATAAAAATGACTTCGATTCAATAATCAGACGGTCAAATGAAGAGGGTAATTCCAGGCAGGGATGGTCCAGCGCCCAGAGTGCAGCACCGTATGCCTCAAAGACAGAAGCACGTTCCGGAATCAGAACCTGCATATACCGCCCCCGCAAAATATCAACCACCGTCGTATTTAATACTCCCCCGCCGATAATCGCGACAGTATCTTGCGGCAAATCTTTTATAAGCTCATCGATTTTATCAGCCATCATTGTACAGAGGCCGGAAACAACATTTTTAACCGGTACTCCCTTGTTCATCGCATGGGTACAGTCGCTTTTACAAAACACACTACAGCGGCCTGCTATCTTGTATGGCGCACTTTCTGTCGAAAGGCGTACAGCCTCATCAACACCCAATCCCATGCGGCGCACCTGCTGCTTAAAGAATTCACCCGTTCCTGAAGCACATTTATTGCCCGAATGAACCGAAACAATACCTCCTGCCTGGCCAATCTTATACACGAGCTGTGTTTCACCGCCACTGCTGATTACAATGTCAGGATATGGCCCCCCTTCAAACTCTTCAGCCAATGCGATTTCTACAGCCTCCGGCTCAGAAATGGTGCTCAGGGCAACAGAATTCCTGAATGTCCGGCCTGTAACTGCTATTCTATCTATTTCATACCGATCGATTCGTTCGAGGTATTTAAAGAAAGCTTTTCTCGGATTCCCTTCATGATTAATACGCTCCGTGCCGACAACCGATTTTATTTCAGGGTCAGCCTGAACAATCACACATTGCATCGAAGTTGCGCCGAAACAGATACCAAGTGTCTTCATAGTAAGTTATGCTTAATGTACAAGGAAACCTTACTGTTGAAAAAGAGGTGTATGTGCCTTAGAATATCTTTATGGTGACGATCTCCCAATCCTACTCTTAAGATACTGTCATCGAAAATATAGTCAAAGCTCAGAAAAAAGCAATATCCAATTCAAGCGACACCAGGCACACCCCATTTAACCTTTAAAATATCATAGAGTTACAACAATTTAAAGTAACATAAAATATTTCGGGTGATTTACATGTTCAACTACCTTGATGTTCAATTCTCCCTGGTCACATCACCGGAAGTTATTTTTTAATACTGTATTTAAAATTTAAATGCATGAGTGCACTCTAAAATCTTTACAACAAGGAAAACCGGTATTTAAAATGGGAGCAGTAGGGGCACAAAATTTTGTACCTCTACTGCTCTGAAACGTACTTTAAATACAGCAGACAGACTTTTTAAAGTACACTCTATACATGATCATTCAATTTCTCTTACTTAACAAATCCTGGTAATTATGATCTATAATCCTGATGACGCACAATCAGTGGAGAAATATTCCTCTGCGGTGACACTTTCCGATATGGAAATTTTCATATTTCCTGAATTGCTCTATTCACTCGTGCTTGCAAACAGTATGTCCCCTCTCTTATGGAAATGGCGTGAAGACTCCTGGTTTGCGAATATGAAAAAGATGAATGCATACCGCCGATTACTGCGTACAAAACAATTTATCATGGACCGGTTTACTTTTAACCTTGACCTTGACACCTGGGGCCTTACCACAAAAGAAAAGGAGCTTTCCCGTTTTGCAGACTATGTTGATGAAGCCGTTCTTGCACGCAGTAATGCGCTTTTCGGATATGAAGGCGATAAATATTACTTTGATTTGGATATCCGAAGGCACTTCGGTCTTGACAAGTACACATCAAACGTTATTCCTTACTGGAAAACCGAGACGGTTGAAGCTATGGAAGCATTTAAATTCAAAGATGGTTATCCGACAGGTGCCGGCGAGTGTGTTTCATTATCAACATTATATTCAGCAGCACTCTTTGTTATTGCCAATATCTCTCTTGACAAAATTCACCTCATGGCAACACCGCTTCACTCTCAGAACTTTGTAGATATCAAAGAAGGTATAGTAACAAACAACCGCCGAATTATTACAAAGAATATGTGGTATAACGGCAGTGAATTATCATCAAAAGCACGGCGAGCCCTTGAAAATGAGCGGATCACCATGGTCGCAAATAATACCGGTTATATACACACTCTCTATGATACTGCAACGATGGCTCCTGAATCCTATGATAGTTTCTCACAGAAATTGGGCCGGTTTCTGAGTACCGATATAACCTTTGAAATTCTTGCCAATTTTCTGCGGCAGAATGCTGCGCTGCAGAAATGTTTTCAAATCGCTCACCGCTGCTGCGGGAAACCCCGCTATATAGAAATTGAAAAAGTATTCCACTATGAGCATAGCAGCGCATCACGTATTGGTGATTCCTCACAGGTAAAATTATTACATGAGATCGATGAAGATGAATTTTACCCTGCTCCAATCCATGAAAGAATTATTCTCGATGAACTTGAATCCTTTTTTAAAGAAAATGATGTTCCCATTGATGCATATACTACCATTGAGAAATTAAAATCCTATCTCCATCACGGCTGCTACAACGTTGAAGATGTCATTCAAGATCTGGTAACCTTCTGCAAAACAGAACCTCAATTGCCCGCACCTGAAAAACAATGGGAAACACAGGAACCGATCCATATAGACGGAGTATCCTCTTCAGAAGAAGTAATAGCCTATCTCGAATCAATCAGACACAATCACCCGGTAGCGGTTC
>CBDVBE010000308.1:0-8290 GCA_965372145.1 uncultured bacterium
AAATCAGATGGAATTTCATCAAAAACTTCACTCCTTATTGCTTCAACTTTTGGGGGAACATTTAAAAATGAGAGATCATCAGCAGTAACCATATCACCGATACAGAGGACACAGCTTCGTTCGATAACATTCTTCAACTCACGGACATTACCCGGCCAATCGTACTTGGTGAGCAGAACCATGGCCTCCTTATCAAATTGTTTCATGAATGCCTGTCCGAGAAGAATGGTATCCACAAGAAGTGGAATATCCTCTTTATGTTCGCGCAACGGTGGCACGTTGACGGATAAGACATTCAAACGATAATACAGATCCGCGCGAAACTCTCCCTGCGACACCAATAATTCAAGCGGTTTATTGGTTACGCATATAATGCGTACATCCAGTTTAATATTTTTTGTACCACCGACCCGGCGGATTTCACCCGTTTCCAGAAAACGAAGGAGTTTAGCTTGAAAACGAAGAGGAATTTCACCAATTTCATCAAGAAACAGTGTCCCGCCGTCAGCAATCTCAGCCAGTCCTCACTTCTGTGTCTTCGCATCAGTAAAAGCACCCTTTTCATACCAGAACAATTCACTTTCCAGGAGTGTTTCAGAAAGCGAGGCACAGTTAATAACCACGAATGGTTTATCCTGGATATCACTTTCATCATGAATAGCCCGCGCAACAAGCTCTTTACCGGCGCCACTTTCACCGAGAACAAGAACGGTTGATTGTGTCGGAGCCACTCGGGCTATAATTTTATGGAGGTCCTTTATCGGTTTACTTTTACCGGTAATCTTTCCTCCATACCCGCTTCGCCGTAACTCCTGCTTGAGCATTCTCATATTAATCTGAACACGCTGATGTGCGGTTGCACGTTCAATGAGAATCAGTAACTCCTTCAGAGAATAAGGCTTCTTTACATATTCAAAAGCCCCAAGCTTCATGCACTCAATAGCACTTTCAACGGTTGCATTACCGGTAAGTATTATTACTTCGGAAGGAATACTTTCATTGCGTATATGCCGCAGGACCGTGAGCCCATCTTTTTTGGGCATAACTATATCGAGAAGTATAACCTGGTAAAATTCATCCCGTATCTTTTTTAACGTCTCTTCACCATCTACCGCAACATCGACACTGTATCCCGCACGAGACAATTCTTTACTCAACAGAAGCCGCAGTGATGCTTCATCATCTGCAACGAGAATTTTTCCTTTTTTATTCACGTCAAACTTCTTTCATTGATTAAGAGTATTCAGTTCTGAAAATAGTAACTAGACACAACGGAAATTCATATAGTAACTATATCATGTATCATTGGCAGCTTCAATCACTTGGAATTACCAATGTCACGGTGGTACCTTCACCAACCTTACTGGAAACATCAATAGTGCCGCCGCATTCTTCCATTAACCTATAACTGATTGACATACCGAGTCCCACTCCTTTTCCCACCTCTTTTGTCGTGAAAAAGGGATCAAAAATCTTTGGCAGAATCATTTCGGGTATACCGGGTCCCGTATCAATTATCCGCATACGGACAGGACCGATTTTATCTTTATTTTTTTCCGTATCAATTGTGATCGAACTGCCTTCAGCACAAAAATCGATCGAATTGGAAATAATATTAACCAATACCTGCCCAATCTTCTGGGCATCTGTATTTATGATAATATCACTGCCGATATTATTGATAATCTGAATATTCTTTTTCTGTGCCCGTACATTCATAAGCATTACTGCAGAATGGAGGCAGTCAAAGAGCGAGACTTTTTCGGTCCGGGATTCATAATCACGCGAGAATTTAGAGAGATTTTCAACCACGTCCCTGCATCGTAGCGCTTCCGATTTAATAATACCGAGATACTGTTTTAACTCCTCTTCATCAACCGTTTCTCCATCATCATAACGATGCAGCAAGGCATCGGAGAAACCCAGAATCGCAGCGAGCGGATTGTTCATTTCATGTGCAGTACCGGATGCAAGCGTACCGATTGACGCAAGACGCGCGGAACGATACAGTTGCTGCCGGGCAAGTTTCTGCTGCTTTTCAAGACGGACATTTTCCGACACATCCTTCATGGCAACAATGATATACAATCCCGTCTTCTGCTCCCCGAGACACATGGCCCGCACACTTACAAAAATCGAATTATTCTCCTTATCAGTACATGATAAACAAAAAATATGACGGGTATCTAATATTTTCTGCGGCTCCAATTTGTCAAAATAAGAAATCAGGATATCGTGGTCGTCTTCTTTAAAAAATTCCAGTACCTGTCTGCCGATTACCGCATCCCTTGTCATAGAAAAGTAATTCAAGAACATGGTATTACAGTCAGAAATAGTTTTATCCCTATCTAGTGATAAACACATTTCAGGAATATTTTCATATAAACTCTGGTAACGGGACTTTGATAATATCAATTCATTCTGTAATTGCCCTATCCGCAGATGCGCATGTATCCGGGCGAGCAGCTCATCATATGAAAATGGCTTCGTGACATAATCATCAGCATATTGTAACCCTTTTATTTTATCTTCCTCACTGTCCATTGCAGAAACCATAATAATCGGAATAAATCCAATGGTATTATCAGTATCTTCACGGATCCTTTTAGCGACCTCTATACCTCCCATGTCAGGCATTCTCACATCTAAAAGAACCAAATCAACCCGATTATCCTTTAAATAGGTGAGCGTTTCTGCACCACTTTTACATACAACGGATTTAAATCCCTGGGTTGCAAGAAACTCACTAACCATAGTTGCAATAGAAACGTCATCATCAACCACCAGGACAATTGGATCATATACTGGTTCATGTGCCGGATTGTTATTATTTAAAGAGTCCATATAGTCCTTCTTTCAAAGCCAATAAAGCTTTCCCTCTATGACTAACTGCATTTTTCTCCACCTGTGCCATCTCAGCAAAAGTACTCGTATACCCGTGTGGGATAAATATGGGATCATAACCAAAACCTTCAGCTCCCTTTGGTTCAAAAGCAATTAAACCTTCACATAAACCATGTACCACATGTTTATAGGAATCAGGCCCCATAAGTACATAACACAATGAAACCGCGCCCTTCTATTTTCTAAAGTAATTCCATTGAGTTCTTTCAGGAGTTTTTCAATATTTTTCTTATTATTCTGTTCTTCGCCTGCGTACCGTGAACTATAAACACCCGGTTTACCGTTTAATACATCAACTTCCAAACCGGAATCATCTGCAAGTGTCCAGACTTTTTGCCGTGTATATACCCATTCAGCTTTTATTGCTGCATTTTCTTCGAATGTCGAACCGGTTTCAGGTATCTGAGGTGGATTCGGCCACACCTCTTTCAATGATCTAAATAGCACTGGAAGATCCTTCCCAATTTCACGTATTTCCCGCATCTTTCCGGCATTATTTGTTGCGACAATTATTTCTGCTTTGTTCATACAATTCCCTGTTATTGGGATTTAGTAGGTAATGCTCCTGCATACCATCGTCCGGGTTAACCTGATGAAACGGGTAAATCGACCGAAAGGAAGTTTTGGAGTCCCGTTTCAGTCATACGTTCAACCCGTAGTTAGACACTTGTAAACTTGTCAGGTTGAAAAGTACTTTACTTTTTGCACCCCTTTAAAGTGATCGTCCTGAGTCCAAATTGTCGCATCGAATGCTCTGGCTGTGGCCAGTATGATGCTGTCAGCCATAGGAATATGTACTTCGAGACTGAGAGCTGCTGCATTCACAGCCAACTCCAGACCTCTGGACATAGTGCCATTTTTAGTCGAAAAACACAATATCACCTATCCAACACCGTTGCTGGTCTCGCACGCGCGCGTGTAGGTACATATTATATATATGCGATACGGTAGAAAATTTGCAAAAAACCTTTAGAAACTTGTCACAAATCAAAATAACACTTCATAAACCCGCAATTACAAAACGGTGTATGTCCAGAGTTCTGAACTCGGTATTAAGGTCGATAACGGTTCCCTGTTGCATATGCGCCTGGGCGATAATCGCAGCTTCTTCTCCTTGTTCCCTGAGGAGTACTTTTATTACCTCGTACATTACTATCGATGGAATAAGTAATCTGTTTACATCCTGCAAAGGAACTGAAAACTTTCCAGCATTTTTTGTATCCGCAAAAAATGCTAGCCATCCTGATGAATCCACAAGATTCATATCCGGTCTTCCTCACGGTGGAAGTCTGTGTCGATCCCTTTAACAAAGCCTCGCAACTGTTCTATCTTACGAATAGGCACAAATTCAATTCGGTTACTATATTCCACTACCTGCAACTTTTGGCCTGGGCGCAGGTGCATTGAATCGCGGATTCGACGCGGTATTACAACTTGAAACTTGGGCGAAATTTTTACAGTTTCCATGTGAACCTCCATCGATTGAACATATGTAATACAAACATATCATCGATGAGGAAAAAATACAAGAATTTTTTCGGTTTAACAGTTTCTTAACATTATTCAAAAAAAAATCAATTAGCAACAATATTTACCAGTTTATTCGGTACTACAATTACTTTTCGAACTGTTTTTCCTTTAAGATGACGTTGTACCTTTTCCAAACCAAGGGCGCTCTTCTCCATTTCTTCCCTGGGAGCGTCAGGTGCACTCTGAAAATTACTACGCAACTTTCCATTGATCTGAACTACAATGGTAATTTCATCGAATTCCATTTTCGATTCATCCCATTGGGGCCATTTCTCAATACTAATGAGAGAGGTATGCCCGAGTCTATGCCAGAGTTCTTCGGCAAGGTGCGGTGCAAATGGTGCTAACAGTATAACAAAGCATTCAAAATCCTCCCTGCGAATCTTCTGCACCTGTCCAAAGCTGTTTGACAATGTCATAAGTTGAGCCAGAGCAGTATTGAATTTCATCATTTCTATGTCTTCGGTAACCTTACGAATTGACTGATGCAAAACACGGGTACTATTTCTGTCCTCAGGTGCATCAACAGAGACTTTGGACTGCAGGTCCCACACGCGGCAGAGAAAACGTTTCATGCCAATAAGGCCACGGGTTCTCCAGGGGATAGGCTGATCAAAAGCACCCATAAACATCTCATATAATCGAAAAGAATCTGCCCCGTATTTGTCAACCATTTCGTCGGGATTAACCACATTACCTCTGGACTTCGACATCTTTTCCCCGTTCTCGCCAAGAATAAGCCCATGGGACGTTCTTTTCCGGTACGGTTCCGGCGTGGGAACAACACCAATATCAAAAAGAAATTTATGCCAGAAGCGAGAATAAAGAAGATGAAGCGTGGTATGCTCCATGCCACCATTATACCAATCCACGGGTGTCCAATACTTCAGGCTTTCCGGTGAAGCCAATACAGAGTCGTTATCAGGGTCGATATACCGTAAAAAATACCAGCTTGATCCGGCCCACTGCGGCATGGTATCGGTCTCACGTTTCGCAGGAACACCGCATTTTGGACAACTGGTGTTTACAAATTCCGGCATGTTCGCCAACGGAGACTCGCCTGTTTCTGATGTTTTATACTGCTCCACTTCAGGCAGTATAAGCGGCAACTCCGACTCGGGTATCGGAACCCAGCCACAGTTTGGACAATCAACCATCGGGATCGGCTCTCCCCAGTAACGCTGACGGCTGAATACCCAATCCCGCAGACGATACTGTACTGAAGATTTCCCGTATCCTTCCGACTCGACTATCTCAGTCATTTTTTTTATAGCATCTGATGGAACCATGCCATTCAGCGGTTCAGAATTAACGAGAATCCCCTGATCGATATCGGTAAAAGCTTCCTTTGTTACATCACCACCGGAGATAACTTCAATTATCGGCAGTCCATATTTTCTGGCAAAACGCCAGTCACGCTCGTCATGCCCCGGCACTGCCATAATAGCTCCAGTACCGTATGATATAAGAACATAATCTGCAATCCACACCGGTACATCTTCTTTGGTCGCAGGATTATAAGCACTTATTCCTTTAAATTCCACACCCGTTACCTCTTTAACAACCTCGGTACGTTCAAAATCGGACTTGCGGGCCGCAGCGTCGACATAAGCACGGACTTCATCAGGATTAGTGCATTGGCCGATGAAAGCATTCACCAGTAAATGCTCCGGAGCAAGAACCATATAAGTAACACCAAAAAGTGTATCGGGCCGTGTTGTAAAAATGCGCATGTTTTTTTTGTCCCCGCTACCTGCCTTGATAGTAAAGTCAGTTTCTGCACCGGTAGAACGGCCAATCCAGTTAGCTTGCTGAATCTTAATCTTATCAAGAAAATTGACTGTATCAAGGTCCGACAGAAGCCTTTCGGCATACTCGGTTATTTTAAGCATCCATTGGCTTTTAACCTTGCGAACAACCTCGCCGCTGCACCGTTCACATACACCACCCACAACCTCCTCATTGGCGAGTCCGACATTGCACGATGTACACCAATTGATAGGTATCTCCGTTTTATACGCCAGCCCTTTTTCCCAGAGTTTTAAAAAAATCCACTGGGTCCATTTGTAGTAAGCGGGATCGGTGGTATTCACTTCACGCGACCAGTCGAACGAAAAACCAAGCCTTTTCAACTGTTTCCGGAAACGATCCACGTTTCGCTCGGTTACCACCCGCGGATGCTGCCCTGTTTTAATGGCAAAATTTTCAGCAGGCAGTCCAAATGCATCCCAGCCTATTGGATAGAGCACATTGTACCCTTGCATTCGTTTTTTACGTGCTACAACATCGAGTGCAGTGTAACTGCGGGGATGTCCGACATGAAGCCCTTCTCCCGAGGGATATGGGAATTCGATAAGCACATAAAACTTGTCTTTTGAGTAGTCATCAGAAGCATTAAAAATGCCCTCTTCTTCCCAGCGTTTCTGCCATTTCAGTTCAATTCCCGCAGGTGTGTAACTTTCCACAAAACCTCCAACAATATTTATTCATTTTAGATTTTGGATTTTAGATTTTGGATTTTGGATTTTTTCAATCCCCAATCAGCATTCCACAATCCCCAATCAGCATTCCACAATCATACAATTTGGGATTTTGGATTTTAGATTTTGGATTTTTTCAATCCCCAATCAGCATTCCATATTTATTCATTTTAGATTTTGGATTTTTTCAATCCCCAATCAGCATTCCACAATCCGCAATCATACAATTTTGGATTTCAACCCTGAACCCTGAACCCTGAACCTTTAAACCCGTGAACGGTTACCCATACAAATCTAAAATCTACAATCTAAAATCATTTATTCACACTGACTCTATCCGCACATCTTCCATCAACCGCCAGATCTGGTCATTGTCAATAACACCCGGCCCTGTATGCAGCGCATTTGATGTACCACAGGCAATACCCATACGGCATGCCTCAATAAATGAAAAGTTTCTCGTCTTCGCAACGAGAAATCCTGCAACCAGAGCATCACCGCAACCGACAGAATCAACCTCTTCAACAGAGGGGACCGAACAGAGCAGACAATCATCCTCATGAATTGCAATCATACCATCAGCACCGAGGGATATATAAACGTATTCAATCCCCATATCATATAACCGTTTTCCTTTTAAAGCAATATGATGTACTCCCTCGACATGCTCACCAAAAAACGCCTCCAGTTCCATCAAATTCGGTTTTACCATGTGTGGCTTCGCTCTCACTCCCATAGTAAAAGCAAGCCCCCGGCTGTCAAGCATGACTGTTATATTCCTTTCTTTACACGCCCGAATAATCTTCATATAGGTGTCGGAATCAAATCCCTGTGGAATACTTCCTGACAACGCCCAGATATCACCTTCATGCAAATGATTTTCAAGAAATTCCTGAAATTCATCCTGAACCCTTGTTGACCAGCGATAATCGATACTACTGATATGAGTAACATGACCCGTCGCTTTTTCTGTTATTGTGGTATTGACACGCACAGAGCCATCCACCGGATAGAAACAGCTCGCTATTTTCTTGTCATTAAGAAATCCGGTAAAACGTTCCTTATCTTCTTTTGGCATCAGGCCGATGACAGTAACCTCTTCACCAAGCGCTTTAACCACCTTTGCAACATTTATCCCCTTCCCGGCTGGTGAGCTTTCCGAAGAAACATCGGTGAATGTTTTACCTGGGTATAATTCGTCAAGCTTATATATGATATCAATAGCTGGATTATATACCGTACAATAAATCAAAAAAGACCTTCCTCCTTAAATATGAAAAACAACATTTTCATAGCTTTCATCATCATATATGTTAAAACAATCGCAATAATAAGCTGAAACCATCTTAATAGCCGGGTTATTTTTCTAAAATGCT
>CBDVBE010000309.1:0-8244 GCA_965372145.1 uncultured bacterium
GGGGAGTGCGACCTGGTCAAGTTCGCCCGCTACGGTCCGACCGAGAATGAGATCGAGCGGGTCTACAACGCGGCGGTCAGACTGGTTGACGACACAAGGAAAGATTTAAAGATAGTAATCAGTGATCAGTAATTCCCTCCTTGTTTCCCCCTCCGGGTACTCATAAAAACCCTTCATTTTCTTTACAACAATACACAAAAAAATTATGGCTTTTTACTATAATAATAGTAGTAAAAATGCGTGGAAAAATGTATTTTCTATATACTATAAAACAACAGCGAAAACAGGCCAAATCAGCCGTTTTTAAGGGATTTTTCTAGTAAATTATCTGGTAAAAACCTGAAATAAAATTATTCCTGGAAACGGGAAAGGTAAATTTACAAAACAGTAACTCCCGCCACACAATTTTATGTCTTTGAAAGGGTTAAGAAAAGTAATGGGAAAAAGTCAATATACAGCCGGTAATATAAAAATGCTAAAGGGGCTTGAGGCGGTAAGAAAACGTCCGGCTATGTATATCGGGACTACCGGATCACCCGGGCTGCACCATCTTGTCTATGAGGTCGTTGATAACTCGATAGACGAGGCGCTTGCCGGGTATTGCGATATCATTGAAATTACCATTCACAAAGATAATTCAATTACTGTCCTTGATAACGGCCGGGGCATTCCGGTCGATTTTCATGAGGGAGAACAGATGTCTGCGCTGCAGCTTGTGCTGACAACGCTCCATTCCGGCGGTAAGTTTGACAACTCCAGCTATAAAGTTTCCGGAGGGCTTCACGGGGTCGGGGTGTCGTGTGTGAATGCCTTATCAGCCCATTTGAGGGCAGAGGTCTATCGGGACGGCAAGATACACTGCATGGAGTTTAAGCGGGGAAAACCTCTTGATGATATAAAGATTGTTGGCGACACAGACAAGAGTGGAACGTGTATTACCTTTCTTCCGGATGATACCGTATTTGAATCGATAGAGTATAGTTTTGATATTCTTTCAAAGCGATTGAGAGAACTGGCTTTTCTCAACAAGGGAATTCATATAAAAATTTCTGACAAACGGGACGAGAGCAAAAAGCATGATTTCTGCTACCCGGGAGGACTGGTCTCGTTTATAAAGTACCTTGATGAAAACAAAACACCGCTGCATAATGAGCCGGTATATTTCCAGCATGCCGGTGATGAAATGGAGATTGAGATCGCTTTTCAATATAATGAGACCTATCAGGAGAATATTTTTTCATTTGCAAATAATATTAATACCATTGATGGCGGTACCCACCTTTCAGGGTTCAAGAAGGGATTAACACGAACGATAAATACCTACATTGGTAATAACAACCTGCTTAAGAACAATAAGCTTGAAATGCGGGGCGAGGATCTCCGCGAGGGACTTACCGCTGTTGTCAGTGTAAAACTCTCGAATCCCCAGTTTGAAGGGCAGACAAAGAATAAGCTGGGTAATTCGAATGTGAGCGGCATTGTTGAGTCGTATGTCAATGAACACCTTACTATATTCCTTGAAGAAAATCCTTCCACAGCAAAAAAGATTGTTGAAAAGTGCATCAACTCGGCAATTGCCCGCGAAGCAGCCCGTAACGCGCGTCAGATGGCACGACGGAAGAGTGTTATGGATGGCGGCGGTTTGCCGGGAAAGCTTGCAGATTGTTCCGAGAAAGATCCCAAGAAGTGTGAAGTGTTCCTTGTTGAGGGTGACAGTGCAGGGGGCAGCGCGAAAATGGGGCGCGACCGGACCTTCCAGGCGATATTGCCGCTCAAAGGCAAGATCCTTAATGTAGAAAAGGCCCGAATTGATAAAGTTATCGCGCATGAAGAGATTCAGACTATGGTGCAGGCCTTTGGTACGGGTCTGGGCAACCTGGATGATGAAGGATTTAATCTCAGCAAACTCAGGTATGATAAGATCATTATCATGACTGATGCCGATGTTGACGGGTCACATATACGTACCCTGCTGTTAACGTTTTTATTCAGGCATATGCCGGGACTGGTTGAAAACGGGCATGTGTATATTGCTCAACCACCGCTCTATAAAGTGAAATCGGGTAAAGAAGAACAGTACTGTTTTTCAGAACAGGAGAAGGATACCCGGGTGGGAGAATGGAAAGACAGGAAGAATGTTACGGTGCAGCGCTTTAAAGGGCTTGGTGAGATGAATCCGGACCAGCTTGCAGATACCACCATGGATCCGGAGAAACGGGTATTATTAAAAGTGAAGCTTGATGATGTTGTAGAGGCTGATAGAATCTTTACCATGCTCATGGGTGAAGAGGTCCTTCCCAGAAGAAGGTTTATTGAAGAAAACGCATCAAAAGTGCAGAATCTGGATATTTGATTTAGCGCATGGATAGAAAACTACGAATACTTCTCACCAACGATGATGGTTTTTCTGCTCCGGGTATCCACCATATCTATACAGCCCTGAAAGACGATTTTGAGGTAACGGTTGTCGCCCCGGAAGAAGAACAGAGCGGCATCGGGCATGCATTTACCTATCATAAACCGCTTATCGTTCATGAACATCGTTTCCAGGATGTTACCGGCTACAGGGTGTCAGGAACACCTGCGGATTGTGTGAAATTTGCTTTGAGCCACCTGTTAGCGGAGGTGCCCGATATAATCGTTTCAGGTATAAATGATGGGACCAATGCCGGTATTGCAGGATATTATTCAGGGACCGTTGCTGCGGCACGTGAAGGGGCGTTCTGGCAGGTTATGGGTATTGCATTTTCTCTGGGAGATAAAGTGCCTGAATATATGGCTGAGTATGCTCTCGTTGCAAATACAATACTTCAGAAAATAGCTGCAGAAAAGAGGCTGCAAAGGAATGGGAACAAGATTTATTATAATGTGAATTTTCCGTCCTGCGCCCCCGGGGAATGTGCCGGTATTAAGGTTACCAGGCAGAGTCTCTCTTTCTGGGATGACCAATATACCCCGGTAACAAATGATAAAGGTATTGTTGAGTACTGGTTAAATGGCGTACGAAAGGATGTAGAAGCCCACAATGAGTATGATGCCCGTGCTATAGAGAACAATTTCATCACCATCACACCTTTGCATATCGATGCAACGGCATCAGACGGATTGACATCATTGGCCTATCTTGAAGACATTCTTTAGTACCTTAGAAATAATTTCGTTAAGGTACTTATTCTCCGCTTTGCGGGACTATAGCAGCTTGTCTGGGATAGGGATATAAGGAGTTTGTATGAATGACTCAGTAGATATAAAGAACTATGTGTTCATCGAAGATGAGATGAAGAAATCATATCTGGATTATTCCATGAGTATGATTACAGCCCGGGCATTGCCGGACGTGCGGGACGGTTTAAAGCCGGTGCACCGGCGAGTCTTGTTTGGTATGAGTGAACTCGGTCTTGTCCACAATAAGCCGCCTAAAAAATGTGCGCGTGTTGTCGGGGATGTAATCGGTAAATATCACCCGCATGGGGATGCTGCCGTATATGATACGCTCGTACGAATGGCTCAGGAATTCTCGCTTCGGTATTGTATGGTCAACGGCCAGGGTAACTTTGGCTCGATTGACGGCGACCCGCCTGCAGCTATGCGGTATACAGAATGCCGCATGACCCGTCTTGCAGAGGAGATGCTGACCGATCTGGATAAAGACACGGTCGATTTTGTGCCGAACTATGATGATTCGATGCAGGAGCCTTCTGTGCTCCCGGCCAAGGTACCCTTTCTTCTTCTTAACGGAAGCACCGGTATTGCGGTGGGTATGGCGACGAATATGGCACCGCACAATCTTTCCGAGGTTATTGACGCGGTTGTAACCGTTATTGATGATCCTGAAATTACCCTTGATAAATTAATTAAAATTATTCCCGGCCCGGATTTCCCCACTGGCGGGATTATTTACGGTATGGGTGGAATATGGCAGGCATATAAGACCGGTAAAGGAAAGGTAAAATTACGGGGACGGGCGGAGATGGAGAAAGGGCACCAGGATAGGGAGCAGATTATAATAACAGAGATACCCTATATGGTAAATAAATCGAATCTTCTTGAAAAGATGGCCGACCTTGTCCGCCACAAGGCCATTGAGGGCATATCGTTTATTCGTGATGAGTCTGACAGGTCAGGTATGCGCATCGTTGTTGGGATTAAAAAGGATGGCTTTGCTGATATTGTCCTGAATAAATTGTACAAATACACCCAGTTACAGACAACATTTGGCATAAACAATCTTGCTCTCGTTAACATGCATCCGCGGCTTCTTTCTCTTAAGGATATTATACAACATTTTATAGATCATCGGCACACGGTTGTGGAAAGACGATTACGGTATGAGCTGAAAAAAGCGCAGGAGCGCGCCCATGTTCTTGAGGGATTGCGCATAGCAATTGATAATATCGATGAGATAATAGAGCTTATTAAAACCTCGACATCTCCTGATGAAGCGAAGAGCAGGTTGCAGGAGAAGTTTAATCTCTCTGAAATACAGAGCAAAGCAATTCTGGAGATGCGTCTGCAGCGGTTAACCGGTCTGGAGCGGGAGAAGATTGAAGAGGAGTATGCTGCATTGGTAAAACGAATTGAGGAATTAAAGGAGATTCTCGAAAACCGCGAGAAACGGATGGCTATTATTAAAGAAGAACTCCTTGAAATAAAGAAGAAATTTAAGGATGTCCGCAGGACGGAGATTGTTGAGGATGAGGGTGATATTGATATCGATATCGAGGATATGATTGCGAATGAGGATATGGTGATTACCATGACCCATGAGGGTTATATAAAGCGTTGTTCGGTTAATACCTATCGATCTCAAGGCCGTGGCGGTCGTGGTGTCAAAGGTATGGATTCGAAAGAGGACGATTTCGTTGAAACCCTTTTTATTGCATCCACCCATTCCTATATCCTCTTTTTTACCAATACCGGGCGATGTTACTGGCTGAAGGTATACAAGATACCAGAGGCGGGAAGATATTCCCGTGGAAGGCCTATCGTAAACCTGTTACAGCTTCGGGCTGATGAAGAAGTCGCTTCTTTTATGCCGGTTAAAGAATTCGATGAAACACATTTTATCGTTGCAATAACAAACAATGGTGTTATTAACAAGCAGCCGTTGAAAGCCTATTCGAATGTCAGAAGAGATGGTATAAATGCAATAAACCTGGATGCCGGTGACCGCGTTATTGAATGTAAACTCACTGACGGCAACAACGATATAATTATCGGCACTAAAAAAGGTATGGCTGTGCGGTTTCATGAAAGTGCCATACGCGAATTGGGTCGAAACACGCGAGGCGTGAGAGGAATTAGCCTCAGAGAGAAAGATTCGGTTATCGGCATGGTAATTGTTGATAAATCGAACCTGCTTCTCTCTGTGACAGAGAATGGATATGGCAAGCGGACAGCGGTTACCGAATACCGAAGAACAAACAGGGGCGGTATTGGTATTATTAATATCAAGACTTCCGAAAGAAATGGCTCTGTCGTTGCAATAAAGCGAATAGGTGATAATCATGATGTCATGATTATTACAAAAAAAGGAATTATTATCCGGTGTGACGGAGCCAGGATTTCACTCATTGGACGGAATACGCAGGGAGTAAGGCTGATTAATCTGGGAAAGGGTGATTCAGTTATTGATGTTGCACTGTATGAAAAGGAAGAGGACGTTTCAGAAGAATCAGTAGTTTCTGCATAAAATGAAATTCTTGCAATTGAAATTAATCTTTATTAATAGCTCTTATTAACGCAATGGTTGAAACAGTAGTTAACGCAATCGCTGTCAGCCTGGAAATAGCTTCAAGGGTGTCCATAAACATTTTAAACTTACCGGTGTTGTAGGGAATTTTTCTCGGTACAACGACAGCATCTCCCGATTCAAGACTATATTTCGATATACGGACCATTTTTCTTGTCCGGACACTACCATTCGCTTTAATAACATAGATGTCCTTTTTATTTGCGTTTTCTTTACACCCGCCGGCAAGTTCAACATAATTGCGCACTGACGAATTTCTTGTATCTAAGACAAACGTTGCCGGATTGAATACCTCACCTATCACCGAAACCGTGCTATTGTTTTTAGGTATATAGAACATATCACCGTCTTCAATCTGAAGATTCTTATAATTTTCCTCATTTTCAAAATCGATAACCACGCGGCCGACATGTTCAATTTCCCTCAGTTTGTCAAGAAGGGTATACTGTTGTGTTATAAGGGCCTGCATTTCCGAACCCACATTACCTTTTGACGCCATTTCACTTGACATAGTAGCAATATCTATTTCAAGCCGGTTGATATATTCCTCGATACGCTTTTTTTCAAGTTCTTTCACGGATTCCCGGGTATAAATGGCTGCGGAGAGATACGCGCCGTCTTTCAATCCGCCGGCTCTTCTTAAAAGCTCTCCAAGGGTCTCGCCTTCAAGAACAACATAAGAACCCGGATAATTAAATTCGCCGACAAGGGCGATTTTTTTCTGCTCTTCCCATCCCTGCTTCGGGCGAATTGAGATATGATCAAATTTTGAAAGAAGATGGTTATGCTCGGGATTATCCTGCATTGCTGATTCTATTACAAAATCAACTTTTACAGTATGTACCTCTTCAGCTTCAAACGATCTTTTATATAATTCACCTCGTTCGTTACTCGCTTCTTCACGAAGGCCGCCGGCTTCAAGAATAAGGTCCTTTATCCGCATGTTTTTAAGGAGCTTATAGGTTCCGGGATTGGTTACCGCGCCATCGATGGAGACGATTCTGTCACGTTCGAAGAACTCCCGGTTGTATATAATAAGTTTATCCTGTGGCTCCAGAGTAATATTTTCGGGTGATGCGTTATCTTCAAGCACGCTGCCGAGATTAAACGAAACGATTCTTTCTGCGTATGAAGGAGGTTCCTGGCGGCGGATGACGGCGTAATTGAAGTAGGTTTCCGGTAACAATTGGTCGTAGCTGTTAATAATATCGGATACCTTCATGTTTTCGCGATATTCATATTTACCCGGCCGGTTAACGTTGCCTGAAAGAAATACGGCATTTTTGTCGAGGTGTACTACCGGAAAGATTTTTACGATGTCACCATCCTCAACCGTAAAGTCAGGAAGCATATCCGCGGATGAAATGTCCAGATCTAGAACGACCTGCTGTTTGTGTTCCTGATAGCGTTCGATCTGTATTCGGTTTACCCAGGCGTTGGGAGTAAGGCCGCCTGCAAGATCAACCAATTCTTTAAGGGATGTTTTGCCTTTAAGCTCATAGAGTGCGCTTCGTCGTACATTGCCGGCGATTGCGGCCATCTTCTTTACAACAGGAACAAAGATGACATCACCGGTTTTGAGGCGGACCTTCCCGAAATTGTTTCCCGAAAGAAGGAATTCATAGAAATCAAAACTTTTTATTGTTCTCCCGTTCCGCTTTAACTTGACATTACGCATAGATCCGTTTTTAGAAAAACCGTCAGCAAAAAACAGTGCGTTCGTAACATTGGTTAATGCACTGGCGGTATATTGCCCGGGGATATTCACCTCACCGACAATGAAAATTCTGATATCACTGAGTGTACCCATGCTGACAGCGGCCTGGACGCCCTCAATGGTTTGAATACGGTTGATGAGGTTTTTCTTCATTGTTTTAAAGGATAGACCGGCAACCGATACGGGGCCGATACGGGGGATGTTAACCTGTCCGTTTCTATCAACAGTCAGATGAAGCTCTTCATTGATCCGTCCCCACAGCAGGATGATTATTTCATCGCCTGAAGCCACAGGATAATCAGCGGGGACTGAAACCTGTTTTTTCGATTCAAATACCGGAAATTTTATTTTTCTGAAAACAGAATGGCCGAAAATTTTAAGGCTTTCTAAAATGCTGTCAGGATTGATAATGTTTTTCTGAAGAAGATTTTTATAAATTGAAAACTCTTCCTCCTCTTCTTCAAGAGTGTCTAACGCAGTTGTATCGATATCAGCGGAATCAATAATGGCAAGGCTGTCATCATCATATTCTTCCAGAAGGCGTGATTGTTGTTTCTGGTCCTTTTCCCTATACCGGCTTTTTAATTTATTAATATCTGCAGCTGTCTGGCTAAGAATTGCATGAGAAAAAGCGAATATAAAAAGAACAGATACATTAAATAGTTTATTTTTCATTACCTATACCCTTATATATACCTAATCGGTATTGTGCATATAAAGTATTAGTACCTTACAGATTGCTTTCTTGTTTTTTAGAAAGGAATCTGATAAGGAA
>CBDVBE010000310.1:0-8190 GCA_965372145.1 uncultured bacterium
CTTTTGCATCCGATTTCAGGTTAAGGCGCTTGCGAACTTCCTGGGTGATATTGCCGACTGAAAAGCCGACTTTTTTTGTAACATCAACCTCTTCAGGTTCTTCATCCTTCTTTTTACTCTCTTTTGAGGTCATGTTGGTGATCTCTTTTTCATCCCTGCTTGCAAGGGTGACATGGAGGGTCATTTTTTTACCGTTTCGAATGAGTTGAACCGGCGCTTTTTTACCCGGCTCAATACTGGCAACGGTATTTTTAAGCGAGTTGGCATCACCGGTTGGTATGCCGTCAATTGACAGGATAACATCACCTGCTTTTATACCGGCTTTCTTTGCGGGCTGTCCGTCGAACACGTCATTGACAAGGACACCCTTTCTGCTTTTAAGGCCGAGGGCGTCTTTCATATTATTGTCGATGTCGCCGATCTGCACACCGAGCCATCCCCGTGAGACCGCTCCTTTGTAAATAATCTGCTCCATGATATTCTTGGCCATGTTGATCGGGATGGCGAAACCGATACCCATATATCCGCCGGAACGGGTGAATATCATTGTGTTGATACCGATAAGTTCACCGTCGATATTCACCAGTGCACCGCCTGAATTACCGGGATTGATTGCCGCATCGGTTTGAATGAAATTCTGGTACATGGTTATACCGCCGGTCTGCCTCCCGAGCGCAGAGACGATACCCGTTGTCACTGTCGATGAAAGGTTAAACGGGCTGCCTACAGCCATAACCCAGTCTCCGGGACGGAGTTTGTCGGAATCTCCCAGATAGGCTACCGGCAAGTCGTTTACCTTATCCTTGATTTTAATAACTGCCACATCCGAAAGTGAGTCAACACCGATAATTTCAGCATCAAATTCACGGTCATCATGCGTTTCTACTATGATCTCATCAGCTTCACCGACAACGTGGTAATTCGTAAGGATATACCCGTCCTTTGACACAATAACACCGGAGCCGACACCGGAGGTGCGCCGTTGTTCCTGTTTCTCCTTCGGCGGGGCTTGCTGCCTGCGCTGCCGGTTACCGAAAAACTCATCGAACGGGCTGCCCCAGAAAAACTGGTTGAACGGGTCGCGATAGATAACGGTATCGATTTTTGTTGAGGTGACAGATACCACTGTCGGAATAGCAATCTCGGCAATATCCGCAAACACATTCCTGAAAGATTCAAACTGTGCAGGTTTTTTGATTGAAGGCTTTTTTGTTGCGCCAAAATGGATGGAGTCCTTCTGCGGCTTTTTACTATCTGCAAAGGAAAATTTGCAGTTAAAGGTGAAAATACCTGCTACCAGGAGTGCAATAACAGAGACTGGAATAAGTGGTCTTGAGATCTTTTTCATGATGCTTTCCTCCTCGAATAAAAAATACAGTTCACAGCCCTCCAAAAATTATTTCGGATGCGATGCGAATTTATTGTATGGCGGTTAATGAGAAATGTTATACTCGCAGGGTATAACATTATATAAGAACGGAAAGGCCACTTCATGTCCTCCCGCTCAACACACTGTTATCCCTGAAACCGAATATGAAAGCTCCTTGATAAACAAACAATAGGAAATTGATTTCCATTGTTTGTTATACTCGCAGTGTATAACATTGTGTAGAACCAGAATGGTCATTTCCATGCCCCTCTGCTTAACACACTGTTAGATTTCACCGGAAGTTAACTGATCGGGCATTACCACGTTTGATGTGCCGCCTTCAACATAGGATTGTTCGGATATTCTGGTCAGTATTGCCTTTTCGGAAAATTCCCGTAGGGTTAATGCACCATTATTGCACATGGTTGAAAGTACCTTGGCTAAAGTAACCTCAAGCACATCATCCACGGAACCGACAACCGGTACATAGGCGTCAACCCCTTCCTCGAACTTCATGGTATTGTCTTTTGACTCAACGTTATAGCGCTGCCAGTTTCTGGCCCTGTTTGAGCCTTCACCCCAGTATGGTTTGTACAACCGGCCTTTCATGGATATTTTGGGAGTCGGGCTTTCATTTGCCATGGCAAAGTAGCGGCCCATCATAACAAAATCCGCACCCATGGCAAGGGCGATAATAATCTGTGTGTCGTTGGTCAGGCCGCCGTCAGAGCAGATGGGTATATAGATGCCTGTTTCCTTGAAATACTTTTCCCGCTCTTCAATAACTTCAATCAGCGCAGAAGCCTGGCCCCGGCCTATCCCTTTCTGCTCACGGGTGATACATATCGAGCCGCCGCCTATACCGACTTTGATAAAGTCTACATCGGTCTCTTCAGCGAGAAAACGGAAACCTTCGGCAGATACGACATTCCCTCCACCGAGCACGACCGAGACACCATATTTCTCGCGAATCCACAGTGCGGTCTCTTTCTGAAAATCCGAATAGCCGTCGGAAGCATCCATGGTAAAGACGTCCGCACCTGCATCAACGAGCGCCGGAACACGCTCTTTATAATCATGGGTATTGATACCTGCTGCAACTACCAGCCTTTTTCTGGCATCGAGCAGTTCATAGGGATTGTTTTTATGATCAAAGAAATCTTTCTTGAAAACGAGTGAGTCGAGGTTGCCCTTTTTGTCAAGAATGGGAAGGCACTCTTTCTTGTGCTTGTGGAGAAAGGAATTGGCTTCATGCAGCAGAATACCGACCGTGCCATGCACAACATGCTCTTTGGGCGTCATGAATTCAGATACCGGTCTCTTGATGTCGTCTTCATATTCCCAGAAATCTTTATCAGTAAGAATCCCCAGGAAAAGGCCTTTATTGGTACCGTCATCGGTCACGGCAAGGGTTGAATGGCCCGTTTTTTTAATTAAAGCAAGAGCCTCTTTAAGGGAAGTATCCGGTTTAACGTTTGAATCACTGGCAACAAATCCGGCTTTATGATGTTTCACTTTTGCAACCATGGCAGCCTGGCTTTCTATAGCCTGGGAACAGTAAATGAAGGCCAGTCCTCCCTGACGGGCGAGCGCAATGGCCATAGCCGGCCCGGATACTGCCTGCATACTTGCGGTTACAAACGGAATATTCAGCGAGAGACGCGGTTCTTCGCCCTTCTTAAATTTTGCAATGGGGGTTTTCAACGAGACATTTGACGGGAGGTGCTTCTTTTCGGTAAGGCGTGGAATGAGCAGATATTCAGAGAAGGTCCGTGATATGTCCGGTAGAATTTTTGCCATGATTACCTCGAATATCATAATGAAAAAGAACAAATTATTGCCTATAAAGTTAGCTCAATTATTATAAAAATGCAAGATAAAAAGTAATATTTCTATAGTACCTTTTCTATCACAATATTCCGATCACCAAACACAGGCTTTGACGGAGAAACTATTTTTTGTATATTAGAGAAAGTAAACACCTGAAATAAATGAGATAATTATAAGAATGAGGGCATTATTATGGATGTGTTGAGTGTGTTTGAAATCAAAGAAAAGTACAATGAATTCCTTGGTATTATTACCGATTTTATCGGGCAGCAGGAATGGCTCGCCGTTTTTGTGGTGCTGCTTGCAGTACTTATCTGCGAGCGAGTGGTACTGTTTCTTTTTAAGCGTATCCTGAAATTAACCCATAAAACCGCTACACAACTTGATGATAAGGTCATCGGGAAGTCTTCTCGCCCGATCGGCAATTTTATTCTTCTTTTCGGTATATATGTTATTGTTCAGATCTTCAGGCTGCCGAAAACGCCTGTTGATATTAAGGCGGTTCTGCTTACTGCCACAAAAATTGCTGTTGTACTCAATACGATCTGGCTGTTTCTGAGACTCACCGATATCCTTGGCAATTACCTGTTCACCAAGGTTGTAAAAACAAGCTCGCGCCTTGATGACCAGCTTGTTCCCATATTCCAGAAAACGGTTAAAATTTTTCTCTATATTCTCGGCTGTATCTATATCATTCAGACGCTTGGCTATTCGATTTCGGGAGTTGTTGCCGGCCTAGGTATCGGTGGTATAGCGGTTGCCATGGCTTCAAAAGACGCGCTTGCCAATCTGTTCGGTTCAATTATGATTATTTCCGACCGGCCGTTCAAAGTGGGGGACTGGATAAAGGTCGGTGATGATGAGGGTATTGTGGAGCAGATCGGTTTCCGCTCAACCCGCATCAGGACATTTCCCAAAACACAGGTTACCGTACCTAACGCTGTGATTGCCAATTCCTCCATTAATAATTTTTCACGCATGCCCAAAAGGCGGGTGAAAATGTCGGTCGGTGTGACCTATGAAACCACTGCCGATCAAATGGAGAAACTGGTAGAAAACATTCGTGACCTGTTGAAAAACCATGCTGATGTAGATTCGGATTTTATCATGGTCAATTTTACTGATTTCGGTACTTCATCGCTTGACATTCTCGTATATTATTTTACCGGAACAACCGAATGGGCGCGTCATCTGCAGGTAAGGCAGGCGGTTAATCTCGCAATTATGCGCCTTATAGAGGAGAGCGGCTTATCGATTGCTTTTCCGAGTCGTACGGTATATTTAAAATCAGAGAGTGACGGTTAAGATATAAAAGTAAGGATTACTATTCAGATATCATTTAACAAATCAGTTGAAGTACTTGTATACTATTCGTAATCGTAATCATAATCAAATTTTTTTCTTTCGATTAAGATTAAGAGTATGAAATAGAAAAATGGGTTATAATTAGTGCTTGGCCGAAAAGTCCATGATTTGTCATTTCGACCAAAGGGAGAAATCTGTAAGTTGTTGATTCTTAGAAAAGAAAGATTTCTCCCTTCGGTCGAAATGACAGTTTTGCCTAGTTTCCGGACAGACACTAATTATAAAGTTGGATAGATATAAAAAAGGTATTATATTTTTTTGACTCCAAAAGTCCTCCTTATCAGCGTAAACCAGTGTTCATTCCCCTATCCGGTTTTCCCTCTCGGGATTTCTCATCTTGCATCAGCATTGAAAGCCGCAGGATATGCACCGGCCATCTGTGATCTGCAGGTTAATTCTTCTGATTTCATGGAGGTTATTGCCTCAGTATGTCCCGATTATATTGGCCTGTCTCTGAGAAACATCGATAATGTTGATTCCGCTGAAACAGACTTTTTTGCTCCAATTCTCTCAGAGGTCGCGCAGAAAGTCCGTGAAGTAAGCTCTGCGCCGATAATACTGGGGGGGAGTGGATATTCTCTGTTTCCGAAAGAACTTTTGCAATTGACCGGAGCAGATTTTGGTATCTGCGGAGAGGGTGAAGTCTCCTTTCCTCTTCTTCTGGATTGTCTTTCAACTCAGCGCCCTCATGATTCGATTCCCGGACTCGTGTATACAAAAAACAGCAGTGTCGTGATTAACCCCAAGAGCGCTTGTGCGGCTGAACAAATAAACCGGCCGGAACGTCCGCAGAACCTGGTCGATTACTATCTTGAGCATAGTACCATGCTTAATATCCAGACGCAGCGCGGTTGTTCATATACCTGCTGCTACTGTACCTATCCGGTTATTGAAGGGACTACGTTTCGCCGCCGCAGTCCACAGGCGGTGTGTGATGAAATAGAAGATGCCATAGGGTCAGGTACCCGTTACTTATTTATCGTTGATTCTGTTTTCAATACCTCCAAAGAGCATGTAACCGGTATATGTGAAGAGATTATCCGCAGAGGCCTCACGATACCGTGGGGGTGTTTTCTCAGGCCGCAGGGAATTACACAACCGTTGATGGATCTAATGGCACGGGCAGGATTGACCCATATAGAATTCGGTACGGATTCGTTATGCGATTCTGTTCTTGAGGCATATGGTAAACGATTTGCTGTGTCGGATGTTATTCATGCAAGTGAATGCGCTCATAACGCCGGGGTAAAGTATGCGCATTTTCTCATTATCGGCGGGCCGACTGAAACGGAAGGTACTATCCGGGAGGGATTTGCCAACGCCGGTAAAATTAAAAAAACTGTTTTTTTCCCGTGTGTCGGTATGCGGCTGTATCCTGATACACCGTTGTATACCTTTGCATTACAGGAAGGGGCTGTTTCTGAAGAGACGGATCTTTTACCTCCCTGGTTTTATATAACACCACAGGTGTCCATGGAGAGAATCAGGCAGCTGCTTAAAGAACATAACATGCAGGCAAAGAACTGGATCGTCGGCACGCTTGACCCAGCTTTACAAAAGGTTATGGTCAATCTGCGGAAAATCGGTGTGGTCGGCCCCATGTGGGAATTCATAGTACGGTAACCGGGCAGGTCGTATGAGAATAGTACTTTTTTATCCGCGGGGATATACTGATACGGCAGGGAAACCGCCGGTTTCAACCCTTGCAGTAAGCCTCCCGCCGGTTGGTATTGTGTCATGTGCGGCAGTCCTTCGAAAAGCCGGCCATGAGGTGGCTATTTTTGATGCATCATTTCAGTATCAGTATGATACTGAAACATGGGTACGGAAAATAATCGCCTGCGAGCCGGACTATGTCGGGTTCTCCACGCTGACCTCAAATTTCCTTGATGCATACAATGTCTGCCGTGGCGTCAAGGAGTCCCGGGACACTATACAAACGGTTTTTGGCGGTGTGCATGTTTCCTGGGGACGGGAAACGATCCTCAAACACTTTCCGGCTGTCGATTTTATTGTTGCCGGTGAAGGAGAATACTCGTTTCTCGACCTGGTAGAGGAGAAAGATACCTCGCAGATTTACGGGCTCTATTTCCGTGACGGCAGCGAGATTAAACACGGCCCTGAACAGGACAAATCCATGCTCTGTACCATGGATGAGCTCCCGTTTCCCGCATACGATCTTCTTGAGGGATTTCCGAAAAAGTATGCCATGCCCCTGTTCAGCTACCCCCGGTTTCCCGGCGCAAGTGTCATCTCTTCACGCGGGTGCGTCTATCATTGCAGTTTTTGCGATCGTTCGGTTTTTCATACCAGTTTTAGATGGAATTCTTCCGACTATACCTTTGAACTGATTACCTGGCTGAATACGAATTACGGGGTGAAGCATATCCTGTTTTATGATGACCTTTTTACCCTTAACCGGAAACGTGTTTCACAATTGTGCACCTTATTACGAAACAGTAAACGCCCTATTACATTTAACTGTATTGTGCGCATCGGCCATATTGATGATGAGCTTATACGGGAGCTGAAGTCTGCAGGGTGCTGGATGGTTCATGTTGGCATCGAGTCCGGCGACCAGGGAATGCTTGACTCATTCAAGGAGGGATTGACCCTGGAAGCGATCAGGGAGGATGTGGAGAAACTGCACCGGAGCGGGTTGTGGGTGAAAGGGCTTTTCATGATGGGATTTCCCGGTGAGACGGAAAAATCTATACACAAGACAATAGAATTCGCCGGTTCACTGCCGTTAAAGGATGCTAATGTTACCGCCTTTACACCCTTTCCCGGCGCGCCGATATTCAGTAACATCGAGAGCAGGGGAGCCTTTGATCAGGATTGGGAGAACTGGACAAAAATGGATTGTGTCAATTTTGTCTTTATACCCAAGGAGATAGGATCAAAGGAGACGCTTGAAAAGTATTACAGGGAATTCATTCAGAGATTTTATCATCGGCCGTTTATGAGGAGCGTATACCGGAAGATGTTTTTTCAATCGCCGCATAGCTACTGGCGGTTAATTAAACATGCATCTTCTTTTTTGCGGTATGCAAAGGATATAAAAAAATAATTTTTTCGGAATGTTAAAAAGTAGGCAGGTGAAAGAATCAATAAAAAAATTAAATGGTTTCAACGATTTTGTTTTTGTTTACACCCTTATGAGTTGCGACAGCTCTAAGTATAGAATTGATGGTACCTATTCGTAAAGACTTATGGTTTGGGATTGACATCCGCTGGTGAGAAGGTGACTCAGTTTCAAGAATGACGTGACTGCCAACCTGATGTATCTGCTTGTATCCCCATGATCTGCATAGTACTTTGATGAGTGATTCACCACTGATATCACGGGGTATTTTCATGCTGCAGACAACACCTCGTCACGAACAAAGTGAAGGCGAATTGTTGACGGTTCCTTACTGTCAAAATAGTATGCTGATACGGCTTCCAGTACATTTTTTCGCAACTCTTCCCAGGTGTCTGCCTGAGTGAATATGTTTTCTGTAAGGCATTCGGCTACGTATCCGCTATCATTCTCCTGTGTAACTTCAAATATTATTTCATTTGTATCCATAGCTATAAGATATAATCATTTAATAGTTTTAACCAATAATTTTTAATTATTTTTT
>CBDVBE010000311.1:0-8169 GCA_965372145.1 uncultured bacterium
GCTTATAATGCTAAAATGGAATGGGGAATTGCCTATACTTTATTAACAATGCCAAAATTAGATCCAACCATACCTTCAAAAAATTGAACTGAATTGAACATACCTGATATGTTAAAATTTATTGTTCCGAATGCGTTTTTATATACTAATGTCTCAAAATTGAAATCAATAGAATTTATATGTTTTAATGCTCCGGCAATACTTTTATACTTTTTTATTAATCGTTGCATAACTATGTCAACTAATTTGCGAGCTTCTGATTTACTATTAGCGTTTGACCAATATGCTTGACTTGCTTTGTTTATGTGATATGGTTTTAAATCTTTAAACTCTTTTCGAATCTTAACATTTTTGTTATTATCTATCCAATATTTTAACGCAAGATATGGGGAATTATGTGTTTTATCATCAAATCTTACTTTCTGAATCATATTTTCTGCTGTATAAATTATTTTCCCCCAATTGGTTTTATATGTTAATTTTTCCTTCTTAATATCATTAATTGAAAATAACTCTATAGCTTTACATAATGAGCCTCGTCTTTGTATTAAATGTTTCATTAATTCGTCAATAATATCATAAGCTAATTCTTTGTTTGACACACCGTCATAATTCCACATTTGGTGAACTAATGTAAAATGATACGGCCTTAGGACTGAAAATTTTTCCTTTTTATTGAGAACTCTAAGTGCGTCAAATAAAAACTCATACTTTACCCCTTTTATTTCTGGATGAGCTTTCCTATCAAAATCGGGGCCGCCGTTTTTCATTATATAACGAATAATTTCTTGAACAGTTCTCGTTCTGTCGTGTTTAAGTGCTTTCATAATGAAAAAATCTTATTCTATTAAAATGCTTCCAAAATATTCTTTTTAATCTTTTTAATTGCCCGTTTTATCCTTAGCGTTAAAGATTTTTCTTGCTGCTTGACAATTGATAACAACATCACAAAGTCTGTCCCTCAAAAAAACATTAACAACCAGCAAAAAGGTTCCTTTTATATCCTTTTCAGGTACAAAGGGGGCCCCTTTTGTTCTTCCTTTATTCCTTAGGCGGAGCCCCTCGAATTTTCATGGTTGATATAGGGCTTACAATTTTTGATATTTCATGTGTACTGACATGGGTGTAAATCTGAGTTGTCTTTATGCTTGAATGCCCTAAAACAACCTGTAATCTTCTCAAATCTGTTCCTTGTTCCATTAAATGAGTTGCGAAAGAGTGTCGTAAAGTGTGAATGCCTCCTTTAATAGGAACCTTTGCCTTTTTGCATGCATTATGAAAAATTTTTCCAATAGACCTTCTTGTAATCGGTTTCCCCGGAATTGCACCTTCAAATACAAATTTTTGGTTCTGGTGCTTTTTGGGGTATTCCTTTAAAGCACTTTTTATAATTGGGTCGAGCATAATCTGACGTTCTTTTTTCCCTTTTCCTGCTATTTTTAAAAGCTCTCTTTCCCAATCGATATGCTCAAATTCCAATTCAGATATTTCTTTTATTCTTAGACCACACCCATAACCAAGGATAAGCATTAATCGGTGCTTTTCATTGTTTAAGGAATTGAGAATTCTTTGTACTTCATTAATCGAGTATACTTTTGGAATAGGCTTTCCCGGTTTCATTCTTGGTATATCTTTTATTGTATCTGGAAATTCCAGCACATTTCTATATAAGAATGCAATCGCCGCGGAGTTGAGGTTTATAGTTCGTGGTCTTATTTGCCTGTTATTTTTAAGAAACAGCAGGTATTCTTCAATTTTTTCCCTATCATTTTGTGAGGGTCTTTTACCGAGATAATTCAGGTAGCCTTTTGTTGAACCCGTGTAGTTTTTAATTGTACTGCCGCTGTAATTTCTCAGTTGTAACTGCGCTGCCACATCGGCAAGTAGTGCATCTATTTTTGATTTTTGAAAGTAGGAAACAGCTATAAGTCGTGCCTGGGATTCATCCGGCCAGTTCTCTTTTATCTTTGAGTATAAGGCATGTAATCCCTGATAAACATAGATAAATCCGTTTCCATCTTGTTTATAGTGTTTGAGAAGAAACGATTCAATTGTTTTTACCGGTATGAAACGGGGGTGGGTTTTGGCTTTTTCCAGAAAAGGAGTAATTGCAGATGTAATTTCCTCCCGTTCATTTACCGGCACATTTTTGCTGACCAGTTGTTCGTCAATTTTATTAAGCCAGATTTCCGTCCAGTCAGTCTTTTTTTTATTGCTTTGTTCATTCAAATCAGGATGGAATGCATGCAGAATATCCAGGTGCTTATCAGATGACGCCACATGTTCAAAAAAGAATGTAATGCCCATGACAGGGTCGTTTTTTTTATCTGCCAGGTAGTTCTTTAATTTTTCTTCTGGAATATAATAGGGAGGGCCGGGAAACTCAGTCAGGAAATCGTTAATGTGCTCCATGAATAGTGACTTTTGTTCGGAGGGGATATGCTGTTCCTTTAAAATCTCCCCGGACTTCTTAATCCATATCTCCCGCCACTCTTCAGGAGATTTTTGAGAAACATGTTTTTGCTCAATTGCGTGTGATGGCGCCATACTATAAAACTACAATACGCTGTGTTAAAGTAACAAATACTCATTAAGTCCCTTATTAAGGGATTTAGGGATCCCAAAGTTTTTTTATTCAATTACGCAATTTATATTTCACAAAACCCGATTGTCAATTTACCGAATAATTACCTATAACCGCGTCCTCTTCTTTTTCTTCCATTCTCCCCATCTCCCACTCTCCCGCTCTTACTTTTCCTGCCAACTTAAAACTGTTAACTAAGGAACTCCAGAATAATCCTCAACATCCTTCTTATAGGCTCGGCCGCACCCCACAGGAGCTGGTCGCCAACCGTAAAAGCGGTGAGATATTCCGGGCCAATGTTCAGTTTTCTGATTCTGCCGACCGGGGTCGTAAGCGTGCCGGATATCTTTGCCGGGGTGAGCTCCCTGAGTGTGTCCTCCCTGGTATTCGGGATGACCTTTGTCCACTCATTGGCAGAGCCGATAATATCTTCGATCTCATCAAGCGGAACATCCTGTTTCAGCTTAATGGTAAAGGCCTGGCTGTGGCAGCGCATCGAACCGATTCGCACGCAGAGTCCGTCAATTGGAATAGGGTTATCCTCACGGTGGAGGATCTTGTTTGTTTCAGCATACCCTTTCCACTCTTCACGGGTCTGGCCTGTTTCCATGGGACTGTCGATCCACGGGATAAGGCTGGCCGCGAGCGGCACACCAATAGTATCAACAGGAAATGCGTCACTTCGAATAGTGCCGGTAACGTTTCTGTCAATATCAAGAATCGCCGTTGCCGGATCATTCATCAGATCCCGTGACCCTTTACATATTGCGTGCATCTGGGCAACCAGTTCACGAATGTACTTTGCACCGGCGCCCGATGCTGCCTGATAGGTCATTGAGGTCATCCACTCGATAAGGTCTTTTTCAAAAAGGCCGCCAAGCGCCATAAGCATCAGGGAGACAGTACAGTTGCCGCCGATATAGTTTTTTATTCCAGACTCAAGCCCCTTGTCAATAACTTCCCGGTTCACCGGATCGAGCATGATTATACTATCCTTTTCAGTACGTAGTGCGGAAGCTGCATCGATCCAGTACCCCTTCCAGCCTTTGTTTCTCAGTCTGGGGTATACGCTTTTCGTATAATCCCCGCCCTGGCAGGTGACAATAATATCCAGTGCAGAGAGTTTTTCAATATTCGAAGCATCTTCCAGCGGCGGGATAGCACTACCGATATCCGGCCCCTTCTGTCCCACCTGCGAGGTTGAGAAAAAGAGGGGTTCAAATCCGCCGAAATCGTTTTCCGCCAGCATCCGCTCAATAAGAACCGACCCGACCATACCGCGCCATCCAACAAATCCTACCTGTAACATACCACTACTCCTGTAATTTTGTATTTATGTTCATAAATATTTTTATTTTTTAATCGTCCTCGTCCTCGGCTCTTTATTTCTTGCCTCAGAGGAAGATTAAAATCAGTATGCCACTATTTCGTTAACAGTAACATCTTAAAACTTCTAAAATCACTATTCGTCATTCGCTAATCACCACTCTCTTTTTTTCCCCTATCACTCCATTACTCCACCACTCCAATTCTCCTTATCTCCCGCTCTTTCCTTCACCATTCGCTAATCGCAATTCTCTTCTTTTCCCCATCACTCCACCACTCCATCACTCCAATTCTCCCATGCTCTACTATACAATCCCCTCCTTATAAAAAAGGCCGCTCCACCCAATGAAGCAGCCTCCTAAATCTCTCTCAGTAGCGATGTCATCAATCTAAAATCATCAATCCCAAATCTCAAATCTCTCAACTCGCTACCGGAACTTTTACTTCATCCGGCAAACCCTTAAAACTTGCAATAACCGTTTTTATGCCTTTCGCGCGCATCTCTTCTTCAGCCCTGATAAGGGGATTGTAATTCTGAAGATTCCGCTCGCCGTTCGGCGCACCCGCCTTGAACCATAACTTCCGGCTCATCGCCCCATACATAAGCGGCATGTAGGGCAGAAATTCGGAACTGCCTTCAGTTGACCGGTGAGAGAAGAACGCGGTAAACCCGCCTTTTTTAATATTTTTTACCGCCTCTTTCACACTGCTGACGCCGAGTTTCCTGAGCTCTTTAAGAACACCATCCGTATCCTTTCGTGCTTTAAGGAACAGTTCAACCCTTTTTACATCGGCCAGACCGAGCACAATATCCGTGGCAAGACAGGTTTCTGTGAAGGTGCCGGCCTGATTCAGCTTGATAAGCACCGAGTTGCCGCAGCGGTTTTTACGATCAGGCGCCGCGAGAAACGGGAGGATAAACCGCATCTGTGTAACTGCCGCATCATCAATCACGATCTGTATCCGGTCGCCATACTTTTCAGTCATGATACGATGCGCTTCAGGATCGGCTTCACTGCCGGGATCTTCCATGGTCACAAAGTTGGTCGCACTTTTTGCCACAGACCAGCAGAACTCGACCAGCTCTTCACGGGTCTTAATACCCTGTCCCGAGAAACGAAGATCATATTTACCCTCTTTGCGGAGTTTCTCGCCTTTCTGTATCTCGGAAAAAGCATTGTCCGTACCGATAGCATAATCGGTCCGCTTGAGTCCGAGTTGTTTTGCACACTCTTTAATACGGTTCAATCCCTCAAAATTGTCCTTGACCGGAAAGACAAAACCGCGCTCTTTAGCCGTACCGGTCGGCAGTCCGTCACGCACAAGATTTTTCTCAAACTGTTTGAAAAATTTCGTTCCTGTCTGAAATACACCCTTGACCGATTTTTCATTCATGGCAAGGAAAAACATCTCCTGGATATCCTGTTTGGTGCCGGGGACATGCTCACCGCCGCAGACCATATTGAACGCAATATTCGGCATGTAAAAAGTCTTGAGTCCGCCTTTTGGCTTTACGATTTCCCATGCTTTATACCCGGAAGCCTTTAACAGTGTCTGAAAGAATACGGTTGACGAGGCGAGCGTGGCATTGCCGCCCCATACCTTTTTATTCGTGCCGGCTTTTTCAACCAGCTTCAGGTCAAAGGCTGCGCAGGCGTCAAGGATATCCTTCGGTTTTCGTATGACGACCTTTTTCGGAAGCAGGGGCGCTATGTTTTTCCTGATTGACTTAATTGCCTTGTCATTGGGAATGTAGATTGCTTCTGCTTCGCCATCCGAGGTGCCTTTTGCGATACCGTTTCTCTCTTCAATGGTAAAACGCTCTTTCCCTCTCTTTACCCGGGCGGTCATGGCGCCTTCAAGGGTAAATGATGCATACGAAGAAAGGATTTCCCGCCCCTTAAGGGTGAAATTGGAGACGATGGTTTCTTTTGCCATTGTGTAAACCTCCTGTTGTAAAGTGTTACGGTCCTGTTATATGTTCTATAGGATGTGAAATTGAAATCGTAATCTTAATCGTAATCGTAATCTCAATCTCAATCTTAATCTTAATCGAAATCGTAATAATATACTATCATACATCCCAATATCGATATATACAATAGAAAGATTTTATCATTTGCTATTAATAAATAAAGGTACTATCCAGGGGGAGTTCCCCTTGCCGCGAGCTTCCCTCGTGCCAACTGGCAGCGCTCCCTGTTCAATTTTTATATAAATAAGGTAATAAGCTTCAGGAGGCTATCTGGTTTTCCGGGTTACGAATGTGTTTAAAGCACAAATAAGGTTTTATTAAATCAAAATGGCACAAGAATCCACTATCCACTATCCACTATCTTTTTTATCTTTTATCCAATATCCAATATCCCTCCCTACGTCTCTACGGGAGAAATTGTTTCTTCTAACTTTTAACTCACCAACCCGCAAACTTTAAATTACTCTTTTTCTTTAATGTCAAGAGCCATAAAGATAGACTCGGAAAGGGACCGGATCAATGGCGGGGCAAAGTACTTTTGTGAGAATGAGGAAATATCCTGATCTTTTTTAACTTTTCGCTTTCTGAATATAGAGTATAAGATCGGCCGCTTTGTTTGATTCTTACCGACTTTTTCATAGAGGAGAGTTCCATCCTTATCCCATATCTGCAGATGAATGGCAGTTTGCGCTTTGTATTTCAGCGGCCGTGCCGTGTTTGGTGATTCGCGGCGCCAGCCCTTCTGCTGAAAAACAATATTCTTCAGCAGGCACGAGTAGGGGAAAAGAATGAGATCAACGCTGAACTTCTCAGCGGTCCTGATCATAAATTGAGAGACAGAATCATACTGTGCAGTATCGTTTTTCAACATAGAATACTTTAAATCATTAAAGAGATGTGAGGGGTCCTTCAGTTCAGCCGGTTTTTCAAAATAGGTACTGACCGCATACCGTTTTGAGCATTCATAATTTATAAGGTCTTCGGTCGATTCAATAAAAAATGAATCCGGGAATTCCTTTTTTACCACATTCTTTGTCTCGTTTATATTGGCAATTCTGATTTTATGGAGCGGGATATACAGAATGGTCAGATCATGATTGTGTAATTTATTATCGGGATCGTTTATATACATTTCAACCTTTTCAGGTTTTTGACCCGTGAATTGCGCATGCAACGGTAAACTGCAGAGTATTCCTGCCAGTAAAACATATCGGGTGATGCCGTGTGAACCGTGAAAGATGCGAAACATGTTGTTATAGTATTCCTTAGTTTAAATCATGGTGTTTACAGTAATCATGTTTAATCAGAGTCAAAAAGAAAATAAATATAGATATAAGAAGAACATTTATACTATGAAAATATTATTTTGTATAATAGATGGGAACAATGTGGCTTGAAAGTGAGGTGCATGTATGAAAAAGATACTCATTACCGGTGCAATTCTTCTGGTCTGTGCAATAGTGCTTTTTAAAATACTGTCACGACCTTCCGCACTCGAACTTGCCTCAAAGGCTGAAGTGAAAGGGGATCATGCCGGTGCAATCGCATACTTTATCCAGGCAGTACTGGAAGGTACTGAGGCCATGAAGTATCCTGATAAGAGCAAGGCTATTACCGAGACTGAAGCGCAATGGAAAGAGATGGTCAGGCAGTACCTCTCCCTGATCTCCTATTCCGCACCGATGATGGATAAGGACTTCGGTATAGCTGTTGAGGGGATTAAACGGTGCACCTCCTTTGTGGATAATGTTAATTTCATAACTGAAAAGAAACCGAGAGAACTGCCAAAGGATTCTCTGACAAAAGAGTGGTTTCTGATCTTTGCACGAAATAATAAAAATGACGCAAAAGAACAGCGTGAATTCATTGATCGTGCGTTGAAAGATACACTCTCAGTGCTGCAGGTAAGAGCATTGAACGGGTATATTTACCATTTAAAACTGCTTGATCTGCGCACGGGAAAACGTACGGATGTTATCCTGTATCCGAACAGCACTGTCTCGCTGCTGGTCAAACCGAGAGAGTATCTGCTCATCTGTATGAGTGAAGTACAGTTTACTGAAGGGTTGACAAGTAAAACCTGGCGTTCGCTGGAGGAAATCATCCCGATTATACCACCCGAACAGACCTCTATACAAAGACTTACCCTGAAGACAAAAGTCCACCGTTCGAAATAATGCAAAAAGCAAAAAGCAAATTGTTAATTGTTGATAGATAGGTGGTTGTTAGTTGCTAATTGTTAATTGCTAATTGTTAATTGCTAATTGTTAATTGCTAATTGTTA
>CBDVBE010000312.1:0-8169 GCA_965372145.1 uncultured bacterium
CAATACAAAAATATTTTATTACCCGCTTTAAGAGCCTTGAAGGGATTTCGGATCAACTGGCCTGGTTTGAACGGCTCAGGAGCTGGAAAGATCTGATAACATTCCCGGACAATATAGAAGCGGTAACACCGGAATCGATTCCCTCTGTTGCACAACGCTATCTTAAACCGGAGTTAAAGACAATCGGAATCCTGCTTCAAAAAAAGGAAAATGATGCCGTGCCGGCAAGTAAAGGAAATACCTATAAATGAGTAAGTATCTGCCTATAATAATACAGTTTACTTTTCTCCTTTCAGTCTTTTTCAGTGAGGCTGTCGCAAAAAAGCCAAAGATTCCCAAGCACCCTTCTAAGCTATCCTACAAACCCCTTGAATGGAATATTCCGCTCGGTTCACCCTATCGGACAACGCTCTCAAACGGTTTGCGATTATATATTGCAGAGGATCAAACGCTTCCTCTCGTGACAATCAGCGGTTATTTTAAGGCTGGCTCTATTAACGATCCGCCGGGGAAAAAAGGGCTGGGGGGATTTGCTGCCCATCTCATGCGGACCGCCGGCACTCAAGCGATCCCATCGGATACCCTTGATGCATTGATCGATCATTATGCACTCTCGATCTCTCTTTCCCTTTCCGAAACAATGCTCACTCTGAAAGCTCAGTTCCTCTCCCAGTTTACAGACACCGCACTGTATATCCTTGACCAGATTCTCTTTCATCCTGCTTTTGAAAAAGAAAAAATCGAGAAGGAACGTGTCATCGCTTTACAACAGATAAAGCACCGTTTTGACAATCCGGAACCGGTTGTGTCAGCCGCCTATAAAAAAGTGATCTATCCGGACGGTGAAAACAGTATACTTTCATCAGAAGCAAGCATGCAGGCAATTACCAGAAAAGATCTTGCTGCATTCCACAAAGCGGTCATCCGTACCGAGAATGTAATTCTTTCCGTATCCGGCGATTTTAATAAAAAATCAATGATAGAAAAACTGGAGCAGATGTTTCCTAAAACTTCACCGGATTCCGATACTACTTCATTTCCTGCAATAGCGGTAAAACCAGCAGTAAAATTTCTCATTGTACATAAGGAAATTTCCCAGGCTCATGTCAGACTTGGCCTGCCGTTATTTAAACGGCCCCATCCGGATTATTATCCTCTTTCCGTTTTTAATCATGTTCTCGGAGGCGGCGGTTTTACCTCACGGCTCGGTACAACAGTACGCTCAGACGCAGGGCTTACCTACTCTATCTATTCACGGGTTGAAACCAACTATATATTTCCCGCGACTGTATATATCAACTTCTTCACTCAGCACGCTACAGTGAATAAAGCTATCGCATTAACATTACACGAAGTGGAAAAAATTGTCACTGAAGGTATTACGAAGGATGAATTAGCCAACGCTAAAAAGGTGCTTATTGACGGATTGCCCTCCATGTTTCGTTCCAAAGATGATATCGTTGGTACCTATGCATGGAATGAATATTATAAGCGTTCTGATGATCATTATACCGTTTACCCGGATAAAATTAACGCATTAACCCTGAAGGATATCACACGGGCTTCACAAAAATATATCAAGCCTTCAGCATTCACGTTTCTTATCGTGGCGGATACCACACAACTGTTCAAGGCTGAAAAAGCAGATGGTTTCTCGATACAGGATCAATCGGATATTACTGTTATACCTCCTGATAAACTGTATGATTTAAAATTATTTGTAAATCCCAAATGAAACATTCTCTATTTTCTTTGAAGTCTTTATCTGTTCTTTCTCTGCTGGCAGTTTTTTATGTTCAATGTGCTTCAGTTAGCAACAGGTATTGCAATCAGGTCACTGCCCGGTATCCGGGCGTCGGTTCCTGCACTCTTGTTGAAGATGCTCTCATCGATGCACTTCACTTTCAATTCCTGACTTTCAATGATTCTGTTGACCGTGACACGATTGCCTATCTCTGGAATGCATATCGTAAACAATCACCTGAATCTTTTATTGCGAATACTGAGCCCCTGGTGCAAAATATCCCTGTCATGGCGGCAGTACTTAAAGATAAGGGGTACACCGTTGCAACGGAGCATCCGGACACCTATGAAAGTATCTATGCCCTGTCAAAACTTCCTTTACTTATCTGGACGCTGATTATTCATCATCAGGATAAAAAAAGTACCTTTATTTCCGAAAAAGATATTACCCTTTATAAAACATCCCTGCTATCACCCTATGTAGCCGATTTACAGCTCCATCTCATCATCAACGTTGAAAAATCAGGCGAGACCTATAAAATAACTACTCATGACGGCCTGACCTTCAGCGGCCTTGCCAATGATTATCTCAATGCCCAAATCCTTTCAGGCAGCCCGGAAGAAGACGCATACATACAGATCACCGATTGTTTTTTTATAACATCCCTTCCTATAATGGAAGTCGAAGAGCATTTAGAGGAATGGTTTACAAGAACACCGTATGAATATGCAAAGCCGAAGATACAGGAATTTTAATAAAACAGAAAAAGGGGGAATACTATGAAAATAGGTATTATTGTCTATTCGCAATCGGGCCATACCGCATCATTTGCACAATCTATCGCTGATCAGATACGGGAAGCCGGCCTTGACTGTGATGTGGAACTTCTCCGTCCACACGGCATTCCTAAACCGTGGACACGGAATATTCAGTTTCGGAGAATACCGGAAGTTGCTGAATATGATGTCATACTCTTTGGCGCTCCGGTCTGGGCGTTCGGGGCATCCCATGTATTATGCTCGGTCTTTACGCATATAGACTCTATAAAAGGGAAAAAAGTACTGCCGTTTGTAACGCATGGGCTTCCTCTTAGTATCGGGCCAAAACGCGCACTCAAACAACTGAGTAATGAATTAGATTTTCTGCAGGCTGACGTCCTTGAGGGAGAATCACAATTTTTCTTTATTTTTAGTACAAATAAGAATAAAATGAAAGCGGCTGCTGAGAGAATCGTTGGCAGGATAAAAGAATAGACCTGAAAACAGTAGTCAGAAATCAGTAGTCAGAATACAGAAATCAGAACCATAGAAAAAGGCGATGTAACCTTTGAACGGGGAACACTGAACCTGTGAACGGTACAAATGTTATAACAGATTTGCTGCAAGTTCTGAAATGGCAGATCGTTCGCCTTTGGTAAGTGTAATGTGAGCGGTTATAGATTGCTTCTTGAACTTTTCCACGACATAGGTCAAACCATTGCTTGATGAGTCAATATAGGGATTATCTATCTGGTATGGGTCTCCGGTAAGAACAATCTTTGTTCCATCCCCTACCCTGGTAATAATCGTTTTAATCTCATGGGGGGTAAGGTTCTGCGCTTCATCCACAATGAGATACTGGTTATGTATCGATCTGCCACGAATAAAGGTAAGCGGCTCAATAACAAGGATTCCCATATCAATCAGCTCTCTGAAACCACGGATCTTATGTGTTACACCTTTTTCACTCCTCATTATCAATTCGACATTATCAGCAATAGGATACATCCACGGCGTCAGTTTTTCCTCGACAGTGCCGGGAAGGTAACCGATATCCTGCCCCATCGGCAACGTCGGACGCGAGACCAGAATACGGTTATATACATTTTCATCAACTGTTTTATACACACTTGCGGCAACAGCAAGCAATGTCTTACCGGTACCGGCTTTCCCTACCAGAGTAACAAAGCCGACATCATCATTCAACAATGCATCCAGCGCAAATGCCTGCTCGCGATTCCGTGATGATACTCTACAGTAAATTTGTTGAACCTGTTGTATAAGAGGACAAATATGTTTCTCACTCTCATTATAGCGGCCATATACAATATTCTTATCGTTTGACTCATCCACGAGCGTTATGTACTGATTCGGGAATAACTCCTTTCCAATTGAGCCGGCAGGGATTGGCCGGCCTTTCTTCATCGATTCAATTGCAGCGGTACCGGTTTGAAAAGTAGCATATCCTGAATAGAGCTCCTCAATTTCAACCCGGTCGGATTCATAATCTGATACAACAATACCCAGGGCATCAGCTTTAATACGCAGATACACATCTTTAGTGACAAGAATAGTAGGGAGTTTGGTTATTTCATGCTCTTCTATGGTAACAGCAAAAAGAAAGGTATCGCGCTTTTTCTCCTGAAAATCAAGCGGGATTGAACTGATACTTTTACGTGAACTGATCTTTACAGAAAGCAAGCCGCCGTTATCCAGTTTCACCCCTGACGAGAGAGAGCCTTTTACCCGTAGTTTATCAAGAATACGCGAGGTTTGACGGGCATTTCTGCCCACTTCACTCATATCATTCTTAAACCGGTCTATCTCTTCAATAACGGTTATCGGAATGATGACATTATTCTCCTCAAATGCGAAGAGTGCATTCGGATCGTAGAGTAATACTGTTGTGTCGAGGATATAATTTTTCATAGCAACCTTACCGGTATAAACTTGGATATTTTAATGTAAAGAAATTCCTTCCCGCTCAAGCAAAGCCCTCTTTAATTTAACCATTTTTCCCCGTTGTTGTCCAGCAAATCCGCCAATAGACCCGTCACTCCTGATAACACGGTGGCACGGGATAATCAGCGGGAAAGGATTATTACGCATAACTGAAGCCACGGCACGAACAGCATTGGGATAGCCGCTTAATCCGGCAAGCTCTTTATATGACACCGTTTTCCCCCAGGGAATCTTTCGTGCTGCCTGTAAAACACTCTTCTGAAAATCAGTATACCCGTCTAATGCGAGTTTAATGTGACTTAAATCACGATTCTTTTTGTCAAGAAAATCTTTAATTACATCAGCATATTCCTGCAGTACTCTATTGTCAGACAGCACAGCCTTCTTACCGTTATGTGTTGTATATTGTCCATATTTGACCGAAGCCGGCTCTATGTTATTCTCGTTTATTACATGAGCAAAGAGACTCACGGTAACGACAGGATGTCTTATATATTTTCTGATCAGATATGACATAGAAAATGCTCAATTTAGGTTTAAATAATAGCCACATAGAAAATATTTTATACAACTCCTTTTCAGGTATTTATATTACATGGAAGCTTTTTGCTTTCAAAACTTGTTATACTCGTAATCTTAATCGTAATCGTAATCTTGATCTTTATCGGATAGGATTATGAGCATGAGTATGATTATGATTAGGATTAGGATTAAGATTAAGATTAAAACTACCCGTTCTGTGCCAAGTCCAAGTACCGTTTTTATTAAGCGTAATTCACTTGGCACGAATACTGTCTTAGAAAGCAATGAGCGCAATTTTATGAAATGTAAACTATCCACACTAAATTATTATTAACAGGCATAGTACGTTACTATGGAATTTATCCTTCTAGTTTCTTCGCTGATTGTATCAATTATTGTCATTGTATTAATCCTTCTCCTTTACACCAGAAGGCCTGCCGGACAGAGCAAACTTATTGAGCAGGCAACGCGTGAAGAGTTCCGCACTGCGCGGGAAGAATCAGCGAAAGCTTCCCGTGAGCTGCGTGAAGAGATAGCTGCCGGTCAGAAAACTTCTACGGAAGCCCTGGTAAAAACCATCAGTGAAATGGGCAAGTCGCAGTCGGAAAACTTTGAACTTGTCGCCAAACGCATTAAAGATCTTACCGAATCCAACGAAATCCGTATTGAAAGAGTCCGTAACACAATTAATGATCAACTGAAGAGCCTGCAGGAGGGCAATGAGAAGAAACTTGATCAGATGCGCCAGACAGTCGATGAAAAGCTGCAGAATACGCTCGAAAAACGGTTGGGAGAATCCTTTAAACTGGTTTCGGAACGGTTGGAACTGGTTCACAAAGGCCTGGGTGAAATGCAGAATCTGGCAGCCGGTGTTGGTGATCTGAAAAAGGTACTAACCAATGTAAAGGTACGGGGTATCTGGGGCGAAGCTCAATTAGGGAGTCTTTTAGAGCAATTCCTTTCACCTGAGCAATTTGAGAAAAATGTGGCTACTAAAAGAGGTGGGTCCGAGCGCGTGGAATTCGCTATTAAGCTCCCCGGTAAGGATAAGGAGAGTGACAAACCTGTCTATCTGGCAATCGATTCCAAATTCCCCCAGGAAGACTATCAGAAGCTTTTAGAAGCACAGGAACAGGCTAACCCGGAACTGGCTGAAGAGTACTCCAAGGCTCTGGAAATGCGCATTAAAGCTGAAGCCAGAGAGATTCGGGATAAGTATATCAATCCACCCATTACCACAGATTTCGCAATAATGTTCCTGCCCACGGAAAGTCTGTTTGCCGAAATCCTGCGCCGTCCGGGAGTAACTGATTCCATTCAACGGCAATATCGGGTAATTGTGACCGGCCCTACCACCTGTGCCGCATTATTAAACAGCCTGCAAATCGGATTCCGGACCCTCGCGGTTGAAAAACGAACATCTGAAATCTGGAAAATCCTGGGAGCGGTAAAAAATGAATTTGATAAATTTGGTGGAGTCCTGTCCAAGGTAAGAAAGCAGCTTAAAACCGCTTCGAATACCATTGAAGATACAGAGAAACGGACAACTATAATGGCTCGCAAGCTGCGGGAGGTTGAACAGCTACCGGAAACAGAATCTGCAAAATTACTTGAACTGGATTCCCCACAATCAACCACTCCCGCTGACAATGAAAGCGAATCTTAAGTTTAACCTTTACGCCTTCGTTTCTTCTTTCCCTTAAGAAGCCAGAATAAAATAAGAGAGAGTAACGCAGTAATCACCAGCCAGATAGTTGAAACCCCTTTATTCACATCAGAGGCAACATCGGCAAACGATCTCTCGTCTCCCTGAAAATTATCACGTGGCTCTTCATCGATTCGATCAGCTTCCGCATCGGGAGCCTGGTCTTTATGCAATCTGCAGTATCCATTAACCAGTCCCTGTGAATTTTTACAGCGATTGCCTGACTTTGTTATACCTTTACATTGTTCCATACTATATCCAATACTGATGATGTATTACCATTCAAAAATAATTTCACACTACATCCGGAACTGAGTATCTCGGTGGCCTAACCCGGATAAACTGCTTTAGTCCCACAAAGTGCATGCGTTTGTTGGAAACGGTTACATTACAGTCGTCCAACCCAATAGTCCGGTTCTCTATGTAAATTTGCAATTGCCACAATCAATATGAGGTCGTTTATTTTTTTATAGACTACACCATAAGGAAAGTGTCGAACAAGGCATCTACGAGTTCCTCTATAAAATGGTTGCCATGCTTCAGGAAATTGCTTTATCCTGTCTATCGAAGCAAATACTTCCCATAAAAACTCGTAGCCAAGTCCAGGACGTTCTGAGCTGTAATATTCAACTGTTGAATCGAGTTCGAATTGAGCAATTTTATAAAAGCGTATCTTCATTTGGCCTTGTATTTTGCCAATACTTCTTCAACTGAAACAGTTTCCATTTTACCAGCTTCATATGCTTGAATGCGTTCACCTATTTCTTTCTGCCATACTTCATCAATCGTTTTATCGGGGGTATCAAGGCTCGAAAGAAGACGATTAACTAACCCCGCTCTTTCGATTGCCGGTAGTTCCAGCGCTTCTTTTAAAACGTCCTCTGTCCTTGTTTCCATAATTCCTTCCTTATAACATAGAAATTATCGCTTTTCATAAACATAAATAAAATATAATACGGCAGGTAACTTTGTTGGTTTCCCAATATTGAGTTCAGCAGTTTATCTTCTGCAGCAATATGTTAGGGCACTTGCGATTTGTTATCCTTTTATGCCCACCATTCAAATTCGGCGTACAATTTATGGTTATGCGTGTTTAAACAACAGCTTCTAATTTATGACTAATAAGTTTATTTACACTTTCACCATTTTGCAAAGCGCGGATAGCTATTGCCTTATGTAATGAAGGATTAATTCTTAAAGCAATCTTTCCAGAATATTTTTTATTTGAAGTAGGTTTTGGTAATGCTTTCCCATGTTTTTGCATTGTTTTAATAACATCTTCTACAATTTCACATAAATTATGGAATACCTGTTTCTCATTTTTTCCATGAACACCACCTTCAAAAAGACCAGGAGAAGTACCAATATAACAGTTATCTTCCTCAGACCATTCCACAATTTTCAAGTAATCAGAGTGTGTTTTCTTTTGTCGAGTAGACATACTATGGTTTCCTCCTTTAGGAATACTTTGTGTTCCC
>CBDVBE010000313.1:0-8159 GCA_965372145.1 uncultured bacterium
GTTCTTTATCCTCATTTTTGAGTTTAGCAATTATTTTATTGCCATCGACTTCAAATTTAACAAACACCGACAGACCCGTTGGTGCTGAGGGCGGCCTGATGTCATCTCCAACAATAGTTCTCTTCGTACACCCGGCGGTAATACCCAGGCCAGCGGCACTTTGGGCCGTGGTGCAAATGAATTTTCTTCGTGATATCTTTTTCATAATTCCATCACTTTATTTTCACCGCAATGTCTCCTGCGGTGAATCTCTTTATTAATAATTTACTATAGGATTACGGTTTTTTATATCAATTTAATTCAACTTTCTCTTTTTTCTTGATTTTTTATACCTTTCTTTATCCGTGAAAATCCGTCTTATCCGTGTCATCCGTGTTCCATTTCTTTCTCCGGCGTTCTGCGGTGAATCCCTAAAACAACGCTGTAGCCTTCAACTCAGCCAGGTCGTACCGCAGCATCTCCTCATCGAATAAGTACCTGACATTAAGCAACATACGCAGGAAAAAGTTCCTCCCGGCCTTCATACTGATATCCAGCTTGTTATCCCATGATTTCTTATAGGAATCAAATTTGAAAAAGGTGCCTTCATATATTGAACCGCCTATAGTGTATTGCACCCTGAACTCCCTTATAAATTTCTTCTGTATACGCCAGTCAAACAGAATCCCCGGTGATATACCGTTACTGTATTCAGGTGAATCTATTGAATCAAGAAAGAAAATGTCGGTTTTCTGCCAGTTTGCATTGATCAGTACTTCCGTACGAAATGCAGGGATCCACCGCTGTGTCCATTTTATTCGGGGTTCATGCCTGAATTTTCTAGTTCTTAACGTATCAATCCAATTCGTATCGCGCTCAATCTCAGCCTCACGGAGGAAATCGTATTCTATTAGAAATTTGGTTTTCCGATCATTCATGAGGAGTTCAATATCATTATTTATCTTTATTCCACGCGACATTAAATAATCTTTACTCTTTTGTATTGATAATTCTGAACGGTTTGCTATATGTATATCCTGGGTAAAATCCAATATTGGATTGATTGAAAAGGTGTGGCCGAAATTTTGTTTTTCCTTTGTTTTCGTTGGAATGTACACCGTATCCAGTATAGTTACAGTGTCAATCGTTGTATCTACTCTGATGGTGTCAAAAGCGAGTGTCGAATCCTCCTTTGAAAAGTTATACCCGAAGTTTATCTGTAATGGATTAAGCGCTTTCCACCATATACCCGGTATTACCAGGACACTGCTGTTAAGCCTCTTTTTAGACATTTCCCCGTTGGTGTCGGCAGTATCCGGCCCGGAAATAGTTAAAGAATTTTCTAGATTGAATTTACCGTACAGCGTTAATCCGGGAATCAGGTCCTGCGAGAAAAGGGCAAATTCCGGCCGGTACCGGGTGCCTTTTTTCTGCCAGGAATCTTCAGGCTCCTCCTGCTGCTGGAAAAGACGGAAGATCTGCTTTGTTTCAAGGGATAGTTTTTTCAGCGGTGAAAACTGCAGCCAGCCGAAGATGTTATGATTGAGATGTTCCAGGTAATCCGTTGTACCGAGAGAATCATAGAGGGAATCGGTCATATAATTCAGGTCATAGGAGGCATTCATCCAGATCCTGTTCATGTGAATGGCGTCAAGCACTTTCTGAGGGATGTCCCATTCTGATTCCAGGCGCCAGTTCCACCGTTCAGTCTTTATAGAATCCAGTTGCACGTATGGATTGCCCCGGGTCTTACTTTCAATACTCTGGTGCATACCTGCCAGTTTGAGCGATGGTTTACCTGATGGGGAAACAAGGTATTCCAGGTACTGGCGTTGTTCCCCGCCTGCGGTTGCGCCGAGTAAGCTGAATCCCCCTGTTACCGGCATGAACGGCGTAATATCGTACGTGGCTTCAAAATCACCCTGAAAGTGAAGGCGGCCGTAAACTGAAGAAATATCAGCCTGTGTTTCATATGCTGAGGTATCCGATTCTATACCTGATATCATCGATTTAAGGGAGGTGTCCGATTTGAAAGAATAGTATTGCGCCTGCCCCTTCATGCGGAGATTGAATATGGATGCATTTGCAGTAAGTTTCGTTCCGGTGCCCTGCTTCTTCACGAGGATGGAGTCGTTATAGCTCATTGACACTTCAGGGATTGCTTTAAAAGAAACCTTTCCACTGCTTGATTTTAGATCGATTTTTCCATTGATGCTGCCGACCATCAACCGGTTGGTATCGAGCCCGGTACCCGGCCGGTCAGGCTCTTCAATGCCGCGATAGAGCCCGTTGATACCAATGGATAGTTCATCACTGATTACCACAACGTTTTCAGCCGCAATCATCTCATTGGTATGTCCGCCGATTTCCGGTTCATATTCCAGTGCGATCTCTATACGGGAGTCGGGATTAATAAATCCTTCATTTTTAAAGGTAAGGGTGCCTTTGGTACGCTCAATGCTGTATTCGCGTGGGTCAACGAGTTTGCCGTCAACCCGGATTTCAACACTCCCGGTAATGATGTTGTTGACATTGAGGTAGTAGAAATTATCCTCCTGGAAGGGGATTAATTTCCTCAGGTATTCTGTTTTCCGCCAGCCGGCCCAGATACCGGTGTTTACCCGGCGCCTTTTTTTCTCCCCGACCCGGCTGCCGAATTCGGTTCGCATGGCCGCACCTTCAAAGTAGGTCGGATCTATCAGCGTACTGTGAAAATAGTCGGTTTTCTGGCTGGTAAGCCAGCCGATTTTCCGCATGATATCATCGCCGTAGCCCCGGTACTCCACACCCCAGTGTAAAGCGCCTAACGGGTCGGTATTATCAAACGATCCGCGTAAGGTCCGTCCGTTTTTCAGGTCTACATTCAAGTTGAGATTCGCTTTCGGCCACCAGTAGAGGAAATCATTAAACCGTGCAATGGTATCAGTCGCGGTAACAGTATCTTTAAAATCCTGAATAAGGGAATCATATACCGAAAACGTGTCGTATACAATTGAATCCAGGTCATCAGAAAGGACATACTCTTTGATGCTGGTGCCGACAGGAGCCGGGAAATCAGCCTTATTTTTCAGTTTAAAGTATGCTCGGCCAAGGAGGCTGACGCTCTGTCCGCCGGGAAGGCCGACACCCAATCCCCGCTCATCATTATAAAAATCCCAGTTGCCTTTTTTATCACCAGCGCCTTTGGCAGCAGCAACTTCTTTTGTATGAAAAAGGTCTTCCGCCGGAAAGTAAACGCCAAATGAGTTCCCTCTTTGGCACACAACAGTCTGCCCTATGCAGTACAACGCCTCCTGTACATCATCACTCAGACCTTCAAGAGCAGTGTACAGTGTCCATCGCCGCTTATCCTCATCAAAGGAATACACACCATCGGAGGTCGCAAACCATGATATTTTACCGGTTGTTGACAGGGCCTGGATCGAGAGATTCTCAATCTGCGTATTTTTTGAAAAGATTTCCCACGTCTGGTTTTTGCCGCTGTAGCGGATAACACCTTCCGGAGTGGCCAGCCAGATATAATCCGCATCGAGCCAGACATATTCGGCAGCACTGCCGGGAATATCACTGTTAAAGCTGTAAGAGTTCCACGATTTCATGCTTGTGCTGTACCGGGAAAGGCCTTTGTCCGTAAGGATCCAGATGTAATCATTGAAGAAGAAAATTTTAAGCGCCGTATTGGAAAGTAAACCGCTTTCCGCAGTATATGTTTTCCATTTTTCATACTGTTTTTCGAAGTAATGAATTCCCTGATCAGTTGCCACCCACAGATAATCCTGGTCGATATAGCAATCGTAAATTTGTTTTGTTGAGAAGTCTCCTATCGTTTCCCACTGTTCTACCAGTTTGTCCATTCGTGCCAAACCATGCGGGCCGGCGGCATAGATATAATCAAGGTCTGCGACGACTCTGATGATAGAGTCAGACGGCAGTCCCTGTTCCGCAGTATACCTCTTCCAGTCAAGGTAGCGTCTGTCTGCGTAGTGAAGTCCGTTGGTTGTTCCCAGCCACACGATGTCTTCGTCCAGGCACATATCCAGGACCGGATCGGATTTCACGGTTGTCCAGAGTTCGTTTTCACTCTGATACCGGCATAAACCAAGCTGTGTTCCCAGCCAGATGCTGTTTTCATCCTGAAGGAATAGTTGACGTGGCGGCGAGGTGGCCGCAAGTATGCTTGTTAATAATCCTGATAGAAAAAGAAAACTGATTGAAATGATATGCTTTGTATTCATGCGGGTTATTGAAGAATATTTTTAGTACTACCTCGGTTATGATGAATGATTCACTGGTACAGATGTGGAAGGGGAGGGGTTTAGCTCTCCCTATTATAAATAATTGATGGCATGGGAGGCAGGCAATTTGGATAGGCAGAAGGGTTTAATGTAATTATCCGAATTGGACGTGTTACAATGGTAACTATTACTCCAACGATTAAATAAAGCAAAAAACAAGATGTCATTTCGATGAAGCGAAGCGACTGAGAAATCTTTCTACGTGAAATTTAGCTCAAAAAACAAGATTTCTCCATAGCGAAAAAGTGGGCCTACTCGAAATGACAGATAAAATAAATGGCGCAATTTAATTGCCGGAGTAATAATTTTGAATGTAATATAACCTATTTCTTCTCCAACCCATCCCATCCGCGGATCAATTTACCGATGCGGTTCCATCGGATTTTTATGGGGAAGAAGAGGATGGGAATATTGCGGCGTTTACCAGTGATCAACTCGCCCTTTTCATTCCAATGCCAATGGTATCTGTTTTGCTGCAGGTAACCAAGTACATTTACCAATTCTTTTGGATCGTCACTCTGTTTAACTATTTCGCCATGCGGATATCGCATGGTTGTTTGCTTAAATAATTTTTGTTCTCCCTTACCGTTTTCATAGAATTTTGCTAATGAAAAGTAAAGTATGAAAGCCTTAGCTTTTACGAAATTCCGATTAAGGTATCCCCAGAAACGCGAGTCAAGCGAGTTGTCGCGATTATCACCCATCATGAAATAGTTGTCATTTCTTACTATGTATTTATTCACTCTTTTACCGTCAAGAAAAACCATATTCCTGATTTCAATTTTGGATACCCGGTACACCGTTGAATCGACTAAGGAGTCGCTCAAGGTATCCCTGATGGTATCAAGCGTTATATACTCGTTGTGTAAGTTTTCTTTTATCATATCCAATTGATATTTGAGATGGATCCAGTTATCGGTAAGAGTACTTATTCTGGCGTAATTCTGTTGTTCATCATCAATATACACAGCAAATTTCATGGTAACACGTTCTTCACCACGTTTGTAGCGAAAAAGCCTATTTAATATTGGTGTACTTTGGAATCTATAATTAAGTGATAATTCGGGATTTTCCTGGTGAATAAGGTGCTTACAGAAAAGAAACTCCCGTATCGGCAGGGCATTTGGATAAATCGTGTCGCCTTTAGCGGGTATTCTCAACTTTTCATAATCCATGATTTCTGAAAGAAGGAGGCCGTTATTCCGGTATTTTCCACGAGGTGCCAGGGCAATTTTTTCTCCATCGATATAGACATTTTTTTGTTTTATTTCAATAGTCTGTCCAGGACCTGCAACGCAGCGCTTGATGTAATCTTTTGGATCGGATCCCGGGTACTTAAAAATGACTATATCTCCGGGTTTTGGTTTTGTAATTCCAGGGAACTTTGTATAGGCGAAGGGGAAAACCGGTGCTCCATAAATAAATTTTATACCAAGTAGAAAATCACCAACGAGAAGGCTGTTTTCCATGGAGCCGGTTGGAATCTTAAATGCCTGGATAACATAGACGATCGCGACAAACGCCATGAGCAGGGCGGAGACCATTTCCCTCGTAAAATTAAGAATCCCGGCTTTTTCGCTTCTGCGTTCTTCCGGGCTGGTTGTTGATTTGACAGTGGTTTTTTCTTCCGTTTTCTTTTTCTCTGACACTCCACAATCTCCTTGGTGTGCTGGAAACGTCTGGAATTAAAAGGTACTCAAAATACGTTGTGCACACGTGCATATTGGTGTTATTTAGTGCTTGCCCGAAAACTAGGTAAAACTGTCATTTCGACCGTAGGGAGAAATCTTTCTTTTCTAAGAATCAACAACTTACAGATTTCTCCCTACGGTCGAAATGACAAAAACACGTGTTTCCGGCCAGACACTAATTATCCGGCTGGCGCTGACGCTCAGTAAAATGTTTTATTATACTATCGTGAAGAGAGCCGTTTGAAAGTACAAACGAGCTGCTGTGTACCGTCCTGTTACCACTGAGATCTGAATACTGTCCTCCGGCTTCTGTGACAATGCATGCTGCTGCTGCGCGGTCCCATGGTTTGTCAATCAGGCTGATACAGACGTCCAGTTTCCCGGAGGCAAGACTCATATAGGAATAGGCATCCATGAAACCGTAGGTATAATCCCATTGCCGCATAAGAGAAAAGAGCTTTTTCCCCTCTTCTGAATCCGCTTTTTCAATGATACCCAAACAGCTCCCCATGACCTGTGTAACGTCGCGAGTCTGAGAAACATGCAATGGATTACCATTACAAAAAGCGCCATCTCCTGTGCTTGCCCAGTAGGTTTCCTTTATAGCAGGGAAATGTGCAATACCAATGACAAATTCACTGTTTTCCTCAAGGGCGATGAGTATGCTGTACGTATGAATTCCGCGGATATAAGGCCGCGTGCCGTCAAGAGGATCGACAATCCACCGCCTGCCGCTGGTACCCGGTTTGTCCCCGGATTCTTCACCGATAAAGCCGTCTTGCGGGAAGGCTCCGAGCAGGGCGTCGCGGATGAGCTGTTCACACTGTCTGTCAACTTCGGTAACGGGAGACATATCAGACTTCAATTCAATATTCCTCAGTTTCGACTGATTAGCTAACTGGATTTCCCCTGCCTTTTGCACAACGTCTCGTGCTACGGCAAGTTCTTTTTCGTATGCCATGGTTATTGTGTTGCCTTACTGCTTTTAAGTGACTCGGCGACCTGATTAATAACATCGTCCGATATGGGTGAAATATTTTTTTCTGTTGGAAAGTAGCCGTTCTGAACGTCACTGACATAGGCTGTGACAGCATCAGCATACATTCCGGCAGCGTCAGTGTATTTTTTCGCGTGACGGAATATCCTTTCGGACAAACCAAGGACATCCAGAATAACCTGAACCTGGCCGTCACAGAATCTTCCGGCACCAATACCGATTGTCGGAATCGAGATTGTTCCGGTTATGAGTTTGGCAAGCCGTTCAGGGATCAGCTCAAGAACGATCATACATGCACCGGCCTGTTCGCACTCTTTGGCGAGTGATACGAGTTCCAGAGCCCGTTTAACATCTTTTCCCTGTATCGATACCGCAAGACCGGGTGTTTGCGGGGTATACCCGATATGAGCACAGACTGGAATGTCATGGGATGCAACATAGTATATTTTATCCAGTGCGTTTTTTTCCGATTCGATCTTGACACCGTCGGCCCCATGAGTGCAAAATAAACGTGCATTTTCCAGTGCCTGCCGGGGGGATTCAAATGAACCAAAGGGCATATCGCAAAGGATAAAGGATTGTTGTGCACCACGTGCCACCGCTTTCAAATGGTGCAGCATGTCGGCAACGGTTACTTTGGACACATCGGAGTAACCCAGGATATTGGTCCCGACACTGTCTCCAATTAACTGAACATCCACGCTGCACTGGTCAAGTAAACGGGCGGTGGGGAAATCATAGCAGGTAAGCATGGTGATCTTGGTGTCGCTGTTTTTCCGTGCCAGGAGGATATCTTTTGTAATTTTCATAAAAAACCCGGGTATAATTATTTTTCAGTATGTACCGTAAAAATATATAATTAATATCTGTTTAGGATAGCTTTTGTCAGTGTTACCGGTAAGGAGCGATGAGACCCTGGAAAAGCGAGCTTCAGCGTTCTGTGAACGGTTACATAAATAATTATGAAAATATTACTCAATTTTTTTCGAAATTTTTGGTATACTTATATAGGGAACCGTTCACGGGTTCAGGGTTCAGGGTTCAAGGTTCAGGGTTCAAGGTTCAAGGTTCAAGGTTCAAGGTTCAAGGTTCAAGGTTGCCTCAATTTTTAGAAAAAACTCTCGGGAACTACAATTACATCCCCGGGTTTTATCGGCACATCCTGTATCTTTTTTCCGGATTTTGTGATGGCATCTA
>CBDVBE010000314.1:0-8157 GCA_965372145.1 uncultured bacterium
ATTCGTACCATTTTCACCTATCGGTACGACAACTTTTCCACCACAACCGGGACAGAGACCTTCATAGGCAGTTCCGGCTTTATTCTTATAAATACGCCCATACAGGTTACAGCAATTGAAATAAATACCCACAAAAGGCTTTTTTTCGCGTTTTCTTTTATCTTTCCGGCCCATATATAATAAATATTATAGATTTTCTTTAATTATACAATTAAATAGTTGAAATTACTTAAAATATAAAAAATATGAACCAAGTCATCTAACACCTCGACAATTATAATAAGATAATAGCCGCTATACAGAGGAACATTCATAAGACACATGGGGAGGTTTATGAGCCATCTTTGTCATTTACACAAATCCGGTTTATTTCATCTTTTTATTCTTTCATTTCTGATACTTGGCATACCCACAATTCTTTTTGCTGAAAAAAAATCCAAGCTCTATTATTCTGGATATATAACCGATTTGAAAGATTCAACAGTTGTTGTTCCTGAGGAATGTATATCTCTATCTGGAACCTTTCAAGTAGAATCATTCTTGGAATATCTTCTTATCCCTACCCGAGCTCCTTCGATATTTATTATAATTGACCACTCACAACGGATGTACGATAATATTACGGGGAATCCGGGAACGCCTTACGATAAGTGGGGAGAACGTTTCAGGTTAGCTTATAACCTCATAGATACTTTAGTTACTTATTTTGACAGTGCTGAAGTAGGACTTGCAGTATTCAGGAAATACCTCTATTTCGACCAGGCAGATAATAGCAGATTTGTTCAATGCCCCGGCCATGATACCGGAGCATACCTGCCACTACTAAAATTGGATTCATCATATGCTCCCGATGGAAAATTCGGTTATCAGATTCTAAAAGAGTAACTTGAAACGGATACAGTCACTGAAGGAAACCTCACCTATACCGACCTTAGCTACCGTCCCTCCAATTACAGTTTGAATGAACCGGTTGCCAATATAAATGCTGCAATTGATGCCGTAAAACATGCTTTTACTTCAGCGAGGTATCCAAAATATCGTCGAATTTTATTCTTTTTTACAGGGGGTGATGCAACTTATCCAACAGATGGAACTGCCAATGAGTATGTTGAAAATGTAAAAACTAATACACCAACAACATTTACCCTTTTTCTAAATCCTGACACTATTCCTTCAGATTATTTGAAAGGCATGACCGATAACATTAAAAAGAATAATTATTCTGTCTTAAACGTATTTAGCGATATCTTGCCATTTAATGAGGGTGAACACGTAATAAGCAATTCATTGTTTCCCTTTATAGTAGATCAATACAAGACGATTATCATCCAGCCAATACAACTTTGGATTGATGGTGTAACTATTCCCATTCTTGACCAAATTGCTCAATTCGGCTCTAATTTTCCTTTTACCGGTGAAACCACAGGCTTCGAATATAAGATCTACTATAAAAAGACCTATGATTCTATTGTTATCGACTCTAATGGTAATCCGATAGATACAATTATAGTACAAACGGATTCATGCACAGGAGTTCCTTTTTCTATAACCATTGTCGAAGGTGCAAAAATTCCTACTCATTACCCACAGCCCTTCATGGCACTCCGTTGGAATCGCGACCTTGCATTTTTCAGTAATAACCAGCCGGTGACTATCGCAACCGCCTCAATGAAGGATCTGGAAATACGATTTACACATGATTCTCTGGACACTAATTACGATTATAAAAATGTATCCGTTGACATTACCCAAAGCAAAGGCCCTGTTAATGATAAAGAGACATTTACTCTGACAGATTTTGATTCCCTTTTCAGCCATACCTTTCCAATAGCAATAGATTCTACTCCTGTACCGGACGACGGTATATTACAGCTCCATGAAAAAGACAGTATTATCGCAGTGTTCAGAAATAGTGATATACCAATATTACCCCTGGATACCATCCGGTATGCCATTGGGTTCAACACATCATCGTCAATTGATCCGAATTCTCATACTATCAATAAACAATTTCACTATGTGCTCTCACATTCCGGTTCCGGAAATTACAGTATACGGTTATTTAACGTTCCGTCAAAGGGAACGATTTCTCTTTTTACGATTAACGGGAGAGAACTATCTCATCACCAAATAAACAGGGGTAATTCAATTGTCACATTACCCGGAAATATTGCAACCTCTGTTTATATCATGCGGCTGGAATATAACAAGCAGATTGTGCGAAGGAAATTGTTACTGCACTAACTGTTTTTAGAGGTAGTTGGGAGGAATATGAAAGGACAATGTGTAATGTTCATTCAAACAAAAATAAAAATGGTGCTATTTATAATAGCCATAGCAGTATGTATCCAGGCTGAAGAAAAATGCGAATTATCCTATGATGGATATATTACGGAATTAAACGATTCTGTAGTTGCTGTTCCGGAAGAAATGGTAGCATTATCATATATACTTTCAACAGTACCGGTGATTGAACATATTAACAAATTATCCGGTGCCGCTTCAGTATTTATCATTATCGATCATTCCGGCCCAATGTGTTTTGAATCAGGTAAGCCTCCCCTGGATCAATGGGGTATGCGATTTGAAATTGCACGTAACCTTATTGACTCAATTTTCTGTGTATATGACAGCGCAGAAATTGGGGTCGCTGTATTCAGGCAATACCTCTATTTTGATCCAATGGACGATAGCATATTTATGCAATGTCCGGAGCAGGATACTGGTGCGTACCTGCCCTTACTCCAGCTTGATTCAACCTATGCCCCTGATGAAAAATGGGGATACCAGATTTTACACGAGTATCTCGAAAAAGATACTTTTGAAATAAATGGATATTTATACGCGGATTTATCGTATAGGCCTTCCAATTTTAACAGCAATCCCACTACCTCGAACATCACCGCTGCATTCCAAGCAGCAAAACATGCTTTCAAATCTGCTCGGTATCCTAAAAACCGGCAATTTATAATTTTCCTCACCGAAGGGAAAGCCACCTACCCGGTCGGCAATGAAAACCAGTATCTCAAAGCTGTTGAAGGTATACCGACAACCTATACCATTTTCTTTTCCCCCAATGATGATCCACCACCGGATATGGTAACCATGACTAATACCATTAACCTTTCTGTAATGAATGACAGCAGTGACCTTTGGCCAAGCAGCCTTGGCCCGGATTCCCTTGTTGATTTAATGACAGAAAAAACTATGAAAAATGGCATGCAGATAATTATCACTCAGCCAACAGATATAAAAATTAATGGAATTCAGGCCACGAATATTATGATGAGTATGGTTACATTTGATTCTCCTTTTCCACTGAAAAAGGATTTAACAGATTTTGAGTATGAAATTGACTACAAAATAATGAAAGACTCTATTTACTGGAATGAACAGATGCAAGTATGGGATACCGTTGTAATTCAATGGGATTCTTTGGCTATGGGCGCCTTTACTATTAACGTGGTAGATGGAGCGAGTGTACCCGACCACTATCCACATACCTTTCCAGTATATTGCTGGGACCGAAATCTTGGATTCTACCATAACGCAAAACCTGTTACCGTTGCAGACGGTTCCATGAAGGAGCTGGAAATACGATTTACTCATGATTCAGTTGACATAGACTATAACTATACAAACGTATCTGTAGAAATCACCCAGAGCAATGGCCCTGTTAACGACAAAGAGACATTTACTCTAACAGATTTTGATTCCCTTTTCAGTCGTACCTTTCCAATTATGATAGATTCTACCCCGGTTCCAGGTGACGGTGTTCTGCAGCTTCATGAAAAAGACAGTATTATCGCAGTGTTCAGAAATAATGAATCACCGAAATTACCCCTAGATACAATCAGGCTGGCAATACTCTATAATGGGTCTTCAGCGATTGATCCCAATTCATTTTCCTCTGGGAAGTTTCATTATCACATTTCACGATCAGGAGTAGGTAACCACAGCATCAGCTTTTGTAATCTACCGGGTAAAGGAAAACTGTCTCTTTTTTCAATAAATGGAAGAACTATCTTTCAGCAAAACCTTGCCAGGGGAAACTCTTCAATAAATCTCCCTCAAACACTTCCTCAGTCAGTATTTATTTTACATCTTAGCTTTGGTAATACCATTTTAAAGAAAATAGTATTATTGTATTAAAATTGTATTATAATAATTAGTGACTGTTCAGAATTGACTATTTGGGAACCTTACGCCCCCTAAATCCCCCGAAGGGGGACTTGAAAGGTATTGATTTTATTATCACATCATTTCAATAAAAGTCCCCTTCCGGGGGATTTAGGGAGTGCAGATGTCGATTTTGAACAGACAACAATAAAAAACGTTTCATCATAGGTAAGTACATGCCTTCGGAAATACCTGACAATCAGACTCGCAGGCAGCTCCTCAAAAAGGCGCTGGTTCCACCCGAGCTGCTCGACATATGTGACAGTATCTTCGAAATGGTACTTACTGAGGAATATTTGCTCCATGAAGATGCAGAACCACTATCCCACCCTTTAACAGTCATTGAGCACATGATGGAATGTGCACTGGTTGAGTTGGAGTCCGGGAAATTTACCATGGATGAGGTATTGCAGGCTGCGGTGCTTTCATTACTGCATGATATCTGCTCATACACGCGCATAACAGAAGAGATGATTGAGGAGGCACCACCCGGGGAGAAAAAAGCCCTCCATGAAGAAAACAGAACACGGGTAGTATGGCATATGGAGCATGGTGCTGAAATGGCACGAGAAGTGTTAAATATTTTTAATGGTAATAACAGCGAAAAGAAATTGAGCGATACTTCCATTCAGACGATCTGTTCAATCATTGCTATACATGACAATCCAAAAATAGGTATACCAATTCCTAAGGATAACCAAATGGCTGTCATGTTCAGGGAAGCAGACCGTCTTGATATGATCAGTCCTTCCGGGGTAATGATAGACTTAATGCAAAAGCAGAAAGATAATTCCGCACTCGATCCGGATGATCTAGCTGAGCAGATAGTACAGGTAAGAAGCAATCTGAAGAGATTCATGGAGGAGCGCTTTTTATATGACGATGAGATCGACGGTCCTTTCTTTGATGACATCACCTTCTTTCGAATTCCACAGGCCTATGCTATTTACAATCGTTATATAAGTCAGTGGCAAAAAATTGCTTCTTCACTTGGTGAATCTATAAGGTAATATTTCTAGATTCCCACTTTCGCGGGAATGACAAATGTAGTAGTTTAGACATCATATATGGAAAATAAAAAGGTCATATTTCATATAGACATGGACGCTTTCTTTACGTCCATCGAGCAAAGGGACAATCCTGAACTCAAGGGCAAGCCGGTCATTGTGGGCGCACTCCCCGGCAACCGTGGCGTGGTGTCTGCTGCCAGTTATGAGTCACGGAAATACGGCATACACTCCGCCCTGCCGATCAGCCAGGCATATGCCCGTTGCCCCCACGGTATCTACCTCCGGCCGCGGATGCGTGTCTATTCGCATGTGTCAAAAGAGGTCATTGCCATACTCCGTACTTTCACTCCCCTGATCGAACAGATATCCATTGATGAAGCATTCATGGACATGACCGGGACCCGGAAACTCTGGGGCCCTCCGCTCAAAGCAGCCCAAACGTTATCTGAGGAGATTAAAAATAACCTTGATCTGACGGCCTCTATCGGTATTGCTCCCAATAAATTTCTCGCCAAACTGGCTTCTGATATGGATAAACCAAATGGAATTACCCAAGTGCCGTTTGAGCCGGAAGCCGTTATTGCATGGCTGGCACCGCTTGAAGTCTCAAAAATCTGGGGTGTCGGCAAAAAGACACAGCTTGCCCTGCACGCACTGGGTATACGTCGTATAGGTGAATTACAGAAAATGCCACCTGAGGAGCTTGAAAAACCATTTGGCAAACAGGGCCTCAGCCTGTATAACCTCTGCCGCGGTATTGATTCACGGGATATCGAAGAGCCTGAAAAAGCAAAATCAATCTCTCGGGAGCATACCTATAACTCGGATTCATTCGACAGGGATGAATGGTATACTACCATACTCTCATTGGCGAGGGATGTGGCAAAAAGGGCGCGTAAAGCACAACAGAAAGGTAAAACTATATTTCTTACCTATCGAACATCTGATTTCAAGCGGCACACCCGTCAGGTCTCACTCGACCAGCCGGCAAATCTTGCCAAACAGATCTATGAACACGCCGGCATACTGCTTAAGAAAGAGATCCCGCAGTTAAAAGGTCTCCGCCTTATTGGTGTTGGTATTACCAATTTTGATGATGCTCTTCAGACGAACCTGTTTGAAGATGAAAAAGAGATCAAAGCGTGGAATGCTTCAGAGAAAGCGATGGATGTCATTGCCGAGCGGTTCGGCAGAGATGCGATTTTTCGGGCGAGGGAGATGCGTGTGAAAAGGGAAAAGAAATTAAAGTAATTGGTAATAAAAACAACCTGTAATATTTTATTCATTATGATAAGCCTCATTGTCTGCTCGATAAAAGATCCTTCCTGGAACGACCATGAACGTAACATAAAGGCTACCATTGGCGTTGACTACGAGTATATCCGTATTGACAACCGTGACAATAGGCATTGCATATGCTCAGCTTACAATGAAGGGGTATCACGTGCTCAAGGCGACATCCTCGTGTTCGTCCATGAAGATGTCTTTTTTCTCGAACGTGGATGGGGACCGGCATTAACAGACAAAATGCTTAGCGACTCCTCTATCGGCCTTATTGGGGTGGCCGGAACGCAGTACCTCTTTTCAGACAATCGTTACTGGAGCGCCGCCGGAGTACCCTTTACTCGGGGACGGGTTGTTCAACTTATGGATAACAAGGAGATGATTTCAATCTTCAACCGGGATAAAAGTGATGCTGATGTCGTTGCAGTTGACGGGTTGTTTTTTGCGGTAAGAAAGAACCTCTTTAAAAAGGTCTCATTTGACACAGAAACCTTTGATAATTTTCATTTCTACGACCTCGATATTTGTATGCAGATACGCAAGCATGCCCGTTGCCTTGTCACCTGGGATATTTTGGTGAAGCATGAATCTATCGGTGTTACTGAAGAGGCTTTTTTACAGGCCGGTAGGCAATTTCTCTATAAATGGAAAGATGAACTCCCTGCTTCATGCACCGATGCTGTACCGACCTCATATGAATCACCCGGGGTAAAAAATTGGGTATTGAAAGATCCTCTGCCGCCAACAATACTCGATTAAACCATTACTGATTCATTATGAAAGGAAAATGTCTTCGAGCGCAGGATTTCATACACGCGCCGGATACCACCCGGCAGGTTTTCAATGAGCCTTCTCTCCGTAGGGTCATGATTCAAATCGCCGTTGTAAAATCCATCAACCCGGTCGAGTATTTCTCCGGCAGTAAGTGGTGAGCCTATCTCCTCAAGAAGACCGGTTAATTCAAATTCAAAATTTATCTTTAAATTATCATAATCAACCACAACAACCGGCGTTTGAGTACATTCATTCAGGAAACGGATATTGTACTCATACCAGAGCCTCAACCCGGCTTCAAGCGGAATGCCGTTGCGTTTTTTCAGAGAGATCGCTACACCGATAGGACTTCGCAGGCAGTAAACTATCGTATATAAACTCCTGCAGTATCGTTCCCAGTGTGCGACAGTGAGACATAACCGGGGGTCTTTGATAAGGTCACCGTTAAATGTTTCAGAAAATTGCTTTATATGAGGTGAAACCTTAATGCCGGCTAACGTAATTTCCTGCATTACAGGGGGATTATACCAGGTACCGCCGGCGAGCTCGATAATTTTATCGTTAATTAACAGCGCTCCAATATTTTCAAAATGGCCCTTTTCATTATCAAGCCGGCTCTCATTGTTGTTAAGAAGGGGATGTGATGTTCCCAGTTCATATCCGCACTTATTCAACAACCCTGCTATACAGCTTGTCCCGCTTCTGTGCATTCCTGTAATTGCAATCATAATTCCACCCTGTTTAATAACAACTTATGTCTCATTATTTCTTACATTATTTATATCGGCAGAACAACGATTTTTTTGTAGCAATTTTAGGGGAAATATGGAGAATGACCGGTTTAAAGGGTTCAAAGGTTCAGGGTTGAAATCAAAAATTGTTTGATTGCGGATTGTGGAATGTTGATTGG
>CBDVBE010000315.1:0-8136 GCA_965372145.1 uncultured bacterium
ACCTTTTACCGGATTGAACTTTATACGAACACCGAAATCACGGCCTGATTGCTCGGGAAGAATAAAGGTTCTGCCAACGTAATGATTTCGTATCAATCCGATATCAAATCTGATTTTAGATTGTTCGGAATATCCCAGCGCCGCGGTGGTGGAAGAGTCAGGCACACCGATGACCATATCTGCATCCGGGGCAGGATGCTCCCGGGCAAGCTGCCTCCCAAGTGACCTTCTTATCTTGTCAACATTTTCCCCGAACACAAAACTGTCCGGACGCGAGAAATAGATAAATTCAAAGACACAATGGGCAGTATTCTTAACAGGACTGTACACAGGAATTGAAAAACTTTCAACGGTAGTATCTTTTATCCTGACCATTTCTCCGGGATTGATTTCCCGAATAGTTTTGACTCCAATGAGATCAAATGCACAGGTCTCAGAGGACATGAAGTAACTGCCGTTCAATTTACCAAGGAGTAACGGCCTGACGCCATAGGGGTCACGTGCGCCGTATAATGCATCTTTAGTAAGAAAAAGTATGGAATAGGCACCCTTGACGTTTGAGAGTGCATCGAGGATCATTTCATCGATTTGTCTGCGTTTCGAACGTGCAATAAGATGCATGATTACTTCAGTATCAGTGGTTGAGGTAAAGATAGAGCCGTCGTCTTCCATCTCCTTACGAATTGACATCGCATTAGTAAGATTCCCGTTGTGGGCACTGGCAACCTGCCCTGCTTTAAAGTCGATAAGAACCGGTTGAGTATTTATCAGATTTGAGGAGCCGGTCGTGGAGTACCTGTTATGGCCTATAGCATGGGGTCCATGCAATTTTTTCATTATGTCCGGGTGACGAAAAACATGATTAACCAGCCCCATCCCGGTATACCGCGTCAGTTTATCCGTATCCGAAACGACCATTCCCGAGCTTTCCTGACCGCGGTGCTGGAGGGCATAAAGGCCTAAGTAGGTTAAATTTGCAGCATCTTGATTATTATATACTCCAAAGACCCCGCATTCTTCATGGAATTTGTCATCAAACATTTATCTAAAGACTCCCGAATTAGTTACATGTAAGCTGTTGCAAGAAGGATAAAATATCTTTTCAGGAGCGGTGAAACAATACCCGGTATAAATTATTTGCTCAATGGAGGGACTTACCCGTAAAAAAAGGTAACTGGAATATCTCTACAGTAGTTAAAGAAGATTCAGTACTCATATAGAACTGTATTGGAAAAAGACGATATAACCTTTTGCCCAATGGTATGCACTGCGAGTATAACAAACAGTGGAAATACCCTGAAGGGCACCTTGTCCAAGGGCTTTCGTATAGACCCACCGGGGTGAACGGGGAACCCTGAACCTGTGAACGGTTACTATGAGTTTTTCTTTTAAAAAGTGTGTGAATATTTCATTTTGTGATGTATATTATTACCCGAAATAAAAAAAAGTTTCAGCGATTACTACACTAAAAAAAGGATTTCTTCGGACTTCTTTTTTTTTACCTACTCGTACCATTTTGAAGATAAGTGAGGTCTTTTTGAAGGGATTTTTAGTACTTGAAGATGGCACTGCATTTCACGGGGAATCCTTTGGTGCTCCCGGAGAAGCTTTAGGTGAGGTTGTATTTAATACCAGTTTAACCGGGTATCAGGAGATCCTTACGGACCCATCCTACAAATCCCAGATTGTCACAATGACGTATCCATTAATCGGTAATTATGGGGTGAATGAAGAGGATATTGAATCATCGGATATCTTTTTAGAAGGATTTGTTGTAAAAGAGGCATGTAAGTATCCTTCAAATTATGCCAGTACCAAATCACTCGGTGACTACCTTCAGGAGAATACTATTATTGGTATCGAAGGTATTGATACCAGGGCGCTCACCCGTCATATTCGTCTCGCCGGTGCTATGAAAGCCGTTATCTTTGCCGGCGAGAATGAACCGAATGTTGATGACCTCGCACAGAAAGCCGGAGAGTGGGAAGGCCTCGTTGGTATCGATTCGGTGAAACATGTTACCTGTACTGATAAATTCCTGTTTACAGGTACTCCGGGGAGGGAATGTAATGGTGGGGAAACTTTTAATGTTGTAGCAGTTGATTTCGGTATTAAATACAATATTCTCCGTATACTGCGTAAACTGGGATGTAAAGTAACCGTAGTACCTGCAACTTTTACGGCAGCAGAAATTATGGCCGAGAAACCCGATGGTGTGTTTCTCTCAAACGGCCCGGGAGACCCGGCAGCAGTAACCTATGCTATAGATACTATAAAGGACCTTATTGGAAACGTGCCTATTTTCGGCATTTGTCTGGGCCACCAGTTGTTGACTATCGCGCTTGGGGGAGAGACCTACAAATTGAAATTTGGACATCACGGCGGCAACCAGCCGGTACGGAATGAGAAAACCGGTGTAATTGAGATTACCGCTCAGAATCATGGTTTTTGTGCGGATATTGAGAGTCTGAAAAAGTGTGGCGCAGAGATGACCCATATAAATCTAAATGACAACACCTGTGAGGGATTGGCGGATTATTCCCGAAAAGTTTTCTCAGTGCAGTATCATCCGGAAGCATCACCCGGTCCTCATGATTCAGGATACCTTTTTCAGCAGTTTATTGAAATGATGGAAAATAAATAGAAATAGAACATTTGAATCCCACTTTAGTGGGACGGATGACACGGGTACAACGGATTCGCACAGATAAATAAAAAACAGAGATATAGAGAATTTTTGTAACTACTCAGGTATTCTTCGCATAAAGCGTCATTGCGAGCGCAGCGAAGCAATCTCCTGCATTCGAAAAGATGAGATTGCTTCCCTACGCTCGCAATGACACTAAGAATGTTACACCACCCGAGTAGTTACGAATTTTTAAAATTATAATAAGGAAAGTTATAAATCGATGCCCAAAAGAAACGACATTCACAAGATTCTTTTAATCGGTAGTGGACCAATAGTAATTGGCCAGGCATGTGAGTTTGATTATTCAGGAACACAGGCGTGTAAAGCGCTCAGGGAAGAGGGGTATGAGGTTATCCTGGTGAATTCAAATCCGGCCACGATCATGACTGATCCTAATATGGCCGACAAGACGTATATCGAGCCAATTACCCTGGAGATCGTTGAGAAAATTATTGAACGCGAACAGCCCGATGCACTGCTGCCGACAATGGGTGGTCAGACCGGTTTGAATACCGCAATGGAGTTGGCAGAAAACGGCATACTTGATCGATACAATGTACAGCTTATCGGGGCGGATCAGGAAGCGATCAAACGGGCAGAAGATCGCAGTGAGTTTAAAGCGGCAATGAAACGCATCGGCCTTGACCTGCCGCGAGGTGAATTCGCCTATAACATGGATGAAGCATGGGAAATTGTCCGTAAAATTGGTTTCCCGATAATTGTCAGACCAAGTTTTACTCTTGGCGGTACCGGCGGCGGGATTGCCGGAGATGAAAAGGAATTTGAACGCATTGCGAAACTGGGACTTCATTACAGCAGAATTAACGAGATATTATTAGAAGAATCCGTGATCGGCTGGAAAGAGTTTGAACTGGAGATTATGCGGGATAAAAAGGATAATGTGGTTATTATCTGCTCCATTGAGAATCTGGACCCCATGGGCATTCACACCGGTGACAGTATCACGGTGGCCCCTGCCCAGACACTGAGTGACCGGCAATATCAGGAGATGCGGGACGCGTCCATAGCCATTATACGTGAGATTGGTGTGGAAACAGGCGGATCGAATATCCAGTTTGCCGTCAATCCTGAAACCGGCCGCATGGTCGTCATTGAAATGAATCCCCGGGTCAGCCGGAGTTCTGCCCTGGCAAGTAAGGCGACCGGATTTCCTATTGCAAAGTTTGCCGCCAAGCTTGCAATCGGCTATACCCTTGATGAGATACGGAATGATATAACCCGTGAAACACCAGCATCATTCGAGCCGACTATCGACTATTGTGTCGTGAAGATCCCGCGTTTTACCTTTGAAAAATTTCCCGATGCCGATGCAAGCCTGGGTGTGCAGATGAAATCGGTCGGCGAGACCATGGCAATAGGTCGTACCTTTAAAGAGGCGCTTCAGAAAGGCCTTCGCGGACTTGAAATCGGACGCCTTGGTTTTGAAAGTATGAAGTACCGGGATATGGATAAGGAAACGGTTCTGGAACAGTTACATGAACGGCGTTGTGACCGCATCTTTCTCATACGGCGGGCGCTTGAATTTGGCGTTTCAATAGAAGAGATAGCTACCAGTACCGGGATTGACCTCTGGTTTATCAATAATATGAAAGACATTGTAACATTTGAAGAAAGTATTACCAAAGATATCCTTGACGCAAGCAAAGAAGATCAGTTGGAATTTTTCATGAAAGCAAAAGAATGGGGTTTCTCAGATGCCTATCTTGCCCAACTGCTGAATTCAGATGAGTTAACAATAAGAAATCTTCGTAAGGATATTGGTGTGGAAGCTGTGTATAAGCTGGTTGATACCTGTGCTGCAGAATTCGAAGCGTATACGCCATATTATTATTCGACCTATGAATCTGAAAATGAAAGCATCGTTTCAGATAAAAAGAAGATTATTATCCTTGGCGGCGGGCCGAACAGGATAGGACAGGGAATCGAGTTTGACTACTGCTGTTGCCAGGCCTCATTTGCATTGAAAGAATTGGGATACGAGTCAATCATGGTCAATTCCAATCCGGAGACAGTAAGTACTGATTATGATACATCCGACAAACTGTATTTTGAGCCGCTTACCTTTGAAGACGTTATGAATATCATTGACAGAGAGAAACCTTCCGGTATAATAGTACAGTTTGGCGGCCAGACCCCGTTGAACCTGGCTCGCCGTCTTGTTGATGAAGGGGCTCCGGTTATTGGAACCAGCGTTGATTCAATCGAACGTGCTGAGGACCGTGATGAGTTTGCCGCGATGATTGAGAAACTTGGCCTGCATCAGCCACCGAACGGGATGGCTGAAACACTTAAGGAAGCCGCTGATATTGCCAACCGGATAGGGTATCCCGTGCTCATCCGACCATCCTTTGTGTTGGGTGGACGGGGTATGCGTATTGTCTATGAAGAGAATGAACTGCAGGGATTTATTGCAGAAGCTAAAGAAGCGGGAGAGAACCGTCCGGTTCTTATTGATAAGTTCGTGGGGGATGCTATCGAAGTAGATGTGGATGCCGTATCCGACGGTGTTGACTCAATGATATGCGGTATTATGGAGCATATCGAAGAGGCGGGGATACATTCCGGTGACAGCGCGTGCGTGCTCCCACCGCATACGTTATCTGAAACAATCGTTGAGGAGATACGGCGGATAACCAAAGCTATCGCGAAAGAGCTCTGCGTAGTGGGCCTGCTGAACATTCAATATGCTATCAGTGAAGAGATTATATATGTGCTTGAAGTAAATCCGCGTGCGTCGCGTACAGTCCCGTTTGTCAGCAAAGCGACAGGTGTGCCATGGGCTAAAGTTGCAGCTAAAGTGATGACCGGTATTCCCCTCAGTGAAATTGAGGAAGCGGTTGAGCGGGAGATTGAATACTTCGCAGTAAAAGAATCAGTATTGCCGTTTAATAAATTTCCCGGCGCTGACACCATGCTTGGTCCGGAAATGAAATCAACCGGTGAAGTAATGGGGCTTGACCGGGACTTCGGGCTCGCCTATGGGAAATCGCAGGAAGCTGCGTATAACCCGTTGCCGCGTCATGGAAAGGTGTTTATCAGTGTCCGGAACAGTATGCGGCGGAATATCATCTTTATGGTGAAGAAACTTGCTGATCTCGGATTTCAGATTTGTGCGACGGAGGGTACCGCCAAGGTGTTACGCAGCAACGGTGTTAATGCGAAACGGGTATATAAGATTGGGGAGGGGAAGCCTGATATTCTTGATTTAATTAAGGCTAATGCTATTGATCTGGTTATTAATGTGCCGGCAGGAAGAAAAGCGCTTATTGACTCCAAACCGATCCGCAGTGCTACGGTAACTCAGAATATTCCCTATATAACAACGCTTGAAGGTGCGCAGGCTGCGATCAGTGGTATGGATTCACTTAAGAACACCGGCTTCTCTGTCAAGACGATTCAGGAATATTGCGCGATTGGCCAGAGTAAGAAGGATATGACTGAAGACTTTAACGTGAGAAAGAAATTATTCAGCTAAGTGAATTTATATTCTCGAATATTATATTTTTTAATCCACCTTTGTTCAGGGTGGATTTTTTTATTATTATGTCACTTTTAAAAAATGGAAGGCCGTTGTATATACCGGCTCTGTAATAAAACTGTTTTGTTAGAGCAAAAGTTATGTATACCATAGACCAGGAAAAATGTACCTTCTGCGCAGGATGCTTAGCGGTGTGTCCTGAAGCTGCTATTGTTATATATGATGATAGAAGCCGGATAACGGAGTCTTGTATTGATTGCGGGATTTGTGAGCGATTCTGTCCGGTGGGTGCGGTTTGCGAAGGTAAAAAAGGGTGATTTACAATTAAAAGCCTGTTGTTTTAGAGAATATCGTGCTCATGCACATCCCGTTGATGATGGAGGGACAGTAAGTTTTGGACTTAATCATTAAAATATTTATAAATGTCATGCTGAGCGAAGTCGAAGCATCTACATTACTTAAACAAAATCATGGAAATATCCTTCGACTCCTCTCAGGATGACATACGTATAGCCAACTCTAAAATATTTGCTTTATGCCTATACACCTCAGTGAAAGGTCCATGTAATCGAATGGAAAAACAAAATGGCTGATCACTTCGATATTATCATAGTCGGCGCGAGTGTCGCCGGATTATACTCTGGAATGAAATTGGCTGAAGCCGGCCGGAGAGTCTGCATTATAGACCGGAAAAAGAAGATCGGTATTCCTGTCCGCTGTGGCGAGGCTACGGGGAACAGGGCAGAACTCGCACGATTTATTCCTATAGATGAATCATGGATTGCCCGTGATTTAAAAGGACTGGTTGCTCATTCAAACGGAACATCGCAGCAAAAAATAGCACTGAAGGATTTTGGCGTACTATTACACCGTGACCGTTTTGAGCAGGCACTTGCCGGCAAAGCCCGTGAATATGGTGCGGAGCTTATACTTGAGACCCCTGTTTCCGGATTGATCAAAGACCATGCAGTGTATTGCGGAGTTACCTGTGATTCAGGAAGAGAGATTGCCGGCACGGTAATTATCGGTGCTGACGGGGTTGAAAGCAAAATCGGGCGCTGGGCCGGTATTACTGAACCGATCCCGTTGAAGGATTCCTTTTCAGGTATACAATACCGCATGGCCGGTGAATTCTGCAATGATGATTATCTTCATTTTTTTATCGGTTCAGGAATAATGCCCAATGGGTATATATGGGTTTTCCCGGGATCCGGGGCTGATATCTCGGTCGGGGCCGGTGTGTATGGCGGAAATACCCGGGTGCCAAAAGTAAAGGAAGTGTTGGATTCCTTTATAGCAAAAAATATTCCCGATGCCCCGAAGAATGATTTGATCACCGGTTGTGTGCCCCTTTCAGTATGTCCCTCTGTATTGGCAAAAGATAATGTCGTAGTAATCGGCGATGCAGCCCGCCAGGTTAATCCTTTGACAGCCGGTGGCATCATGAACACCTTGGAAGCTGCGGATTTAGCAGTGCAATCACTGTTACAAATTCATTCGGGTAATATCACCCGGAGTGTTAACAGTAAGTATTCAGTACCGTGGAAAAAGACTCAACGGAGGCAGCAGAAGATATTCTACCTGTTGAAAAAGATATTTCTTGATTTTTCTGATAAGGATATTGATGTGTTATTGAAGAAGGTGCCGAAATTTTTCGGCAAAATGGATAGAACCACCACTTTTACATTCCCCCTGTTTGCTTTTCTCAGGATTTGTATTCTCTTTCTTCCTAAATTGCCTAAGCATTTTAAAGTTTTTTTTAAGTAGTGCTTGGCCGAAAACATAGTTTCCGGACAGACACTAAGTATAAGTAGTAGTAGTACGCTGCTTGATTAACAAAAATTCGTAACTACTCAGGTGGTGTAACATTCTTAGTGTCATTGCGAGCGTAGCGAAGCAATCTCATCTTTTCGAATGCAGGAGATTGCTTCGCTGCGCTCGCAATGAC
>CBDVBE010000316.1:0-8127 GCA_965372145.1 uncultured bacterium
CAATCCGCATTCCACAATCCGCAATCATACAATTTTGGATTTCAACCCAGAACCCGTGAACGGTTACAACCTTTGTTATTACCAGCATTGTGCCCTTTAACCTTATTTTTAAAACCTTAGTAGACAAATGATTATCCCACACCCTCCTACCTTATTACTTTCCGATATTACTGCTTTGTCTCTCAAATGTGCTGAATACAAAATGGGTGTGTAGGTTGTTATATTCGATTTTTATATAAAATAAGGTAATAAGGTAATAAGGTTTAGAGATTAGTTGGTTTCCCTTGGTTACTAAGGTGTTAAAAGCAAAAATAAGGTTTTTAACAGTGTGTTAAGCAGAAAGGTATGGGAATAACATTCCTTTTTCTATAATGAATAAACAGTCGCTTTAAATGTCTGTATTACCGCTTATTCTCTATTTCCTCATAGGTAATACTTATTCAATGTATTATTTTTAAAATCTATTTTTATTCTATATATTAACCCAGCTCCTAACCAGGATCAGAGCAACTATGCTGTCATATAGTCTTTCACATCTTAAAGAACTTGAATCGGAATCAATCCATATCATGCGCGAGGTTGTCGCTGAGTTTAAGAATCCGGTCATGTTATATTCGGTTGGTAAGGATTCCTCTGTTATGGTACGACTGGCTCAGAAAGCGTTTTACCCCGGGAAATTTCCCTTTCCACTCATGCATATTGATACCGGGTTTAAGTTCCCTGAGATGTATACGTTCAGGGATAAATTTGTCAAGGAGATCGGTGCCACATTAATTGTTGAAAGAAATAAGGAATGGATAGAAAAAGGGGCGCATCCTTCCAGGCTCGGCAATGATAAATGCTGTCAGTATCTCAAAACACAGGGACTATTGGATGCTATAAAAAAGCATGAATTCGATGCTGCATTCGGCGGCGCACGGCGTGATGAAGAAAAATCACGTGCAAAGGAACGGGTATTCTCGGTCCGTGATGAGTTCGGGCAGTGGGATCCGAAGAATCAGCGCCCGGAATTGTGGGACCTCTATAACGCCGAGATAAATGAAGGGGAAAGCGTACGCGTTTTCCCATTAAGTAACTGGACTGAAGTTGATGTCTGGCAGTATATAAAGCTTGAAAAGATACCGGTCGTACCCCTCTATTTTGCCGAGGAGCGGAAGGTTATCACTAAGAACGGCATTCTCATTCCACTCTATTCATACGACCTCGTTGATCCGGACGGTAAGAATCCGATTGATGAGAGCGAGGTTGAATCCGTTATGTGCAGGTTCAGAAGCCTCGGCTGTATTCCCTGTACCGGTGCGGTACGATCAACCGCAAAAGATTTTGATGCTATTATTCAAGAGGTCATTGATGCAAAGAAATCTGAGCGTGAAAACAGGATCATTGACTTGACAAGCGATTCATCCATGGAACAGAAAAAGCGTGAGGGCTATTTTTAATGACAGAATATGCAGATAAAACATTACTGCGCTTTACCACAACCGGCAGTGTCGATGACGGGAAATCTACACTCATCGGCAGAATGCTCTATGAAACCAACTGTATCTTTGAGGATCAGTATGCTGCGATTGAGAAAACATCGAAACGGCGGGGGGATGAAGAGGTTGACCTTGCGCTGTTGCTGGATGGCCTCTCCGCTGAGCGGGAGCAGGGTATTACCATAGATGTCGCCTACCGTTATTTTTCTACTGCCAAGAGAAAGTTTATCATTGCAGACACTCCCGGCCATGAGCAGTATACCCGTAATATGGTAACCGGCGCGTCAACCGCAGAATTGGCAATAATACTCATCGATGCACGAAACGGTGTGCTGACCCAGTCAAAACGACACGGTTTCCTCGTATCCCTGTTGCAGATTCCGCATCTGATAGTGGCGGTCAATAAAATGGATCTTGTGGATTATTCCCGGAATATATATGAGAGTATTGCGCGGGAATATACTGCGTTTTCGGAAAAACTCGATATTCATGACATTACCTTTATACCGGTTTCCGCCCTGAAAGGGGACAATATCGTTACCCGCAGTGAGAACATGTCCTGGTACAACGGCCACACCCTGCTGCATATGCTGGAAAATGTTCACGTATCCGCTGATAAAAACCTGATCGATTTCAGGTATCCTGTACAGTATGTTATCAGGCCGCATCTTGATTTCAGGGGCTTTGCAGGACGGGTACTTTCGGGAACGGTCAGAAAAGGGGAGGAGGTCGCAATCCTGCCGTCAGGAAAGATTTCACGGGTCAAAACGATAGAAACGTATGACGGGGACCTTGAGGAGGGCTTTGCCGGACAGTCGATTGTGCTGTCGCTGGAGGATGAGATCGATATCAGCCGCGGCGATATGATTGTACGGAAGAATAACCTGCCGCAGGTCAGTAATCAGTTCGAGGCGATCATCTGCTGGATGGATGAGCTGCCCATGTCGCGTACCGGGCATTATATCCTGAAACATACGACCCGGCTGATAAAGGCCTTTGTAACAAAGATTGTGTATAAAATAGACGTGAATACACTGCATCGCGAAGAGGCTGCAGCTTTTACATTGAATGAAATAGGCAGAGTGGAAATAAGGACGGCATTGCCGCTTTACTTTGATCCCTACAAAATTAACCATGGCACCGGCAGTTTTATTCTTATTGATCCGGTAACCAACCGGACAGTGGCCGCCGGTATGATTCGGGGTGTACAGCGCACGGTGGATGATGTCGCGCAGCAGAAACCCGCACAGGCACATAAGTCACCGAATGTATCATGGGAAGGCGGGGCTGTAGACCGTTCCCTCTGGGAACAGCGCAACGGGCATAAAGCGGCGATACTGTGGTTTACCGGCCTTTCCGGTGCAGGAAAATCGACTGTGGCCCGTAAAGTGATGAAGTCATTGTTTGATGCCGGCTGTCAGGTGATGCTGCTCGATGGGGATAATGTCAGACACGGATTATGCGGTGATCTGGGTTTCTCCGGCAGGGATCGATCCGAGAATATCCGCCGTGTCGGTGAAGCGGCGAAACTCTTTTATGAACAGGGCAATATCGTTGTGTGTACCTTTATTTCACCGTTCCGCAAAGACCGTGAGTTCGTCAGATCGCTTGTACAGGAAGGGCGGTTTGTTGAAGTGCATGTCAAATGTGATATCAATGTGTGTAAACGGCGCGATCCGAAGGGGCTCTATAAGAAGGCTGAGACCGGTGAAATAGCTGAATTTACCGGTGTAACCTCACCGTATGAAGAACCCGCGCAGCCTGAAGTTTTGGTTGAAACGGATGTCATGACTGTGGAAGAATGCGATGAAACGATTAAAAAATATTTTTCAGGCTGTAATCTCATCGGGTTCTAATTTATATTGATAATAAGAAAATATTTATTATAAAAATGGAATCCCCGTAAGGTGAATAGGCAAAGAGAGGGAAAGAGAACAAGGGGAGCATTTTTTGCACCATTTAACCAGGGGGCATAGAATGGCTTCAAAAGTGGAAGATATCACCATTACCTATGAAGAAGAAGGCGTAGAAATAATTAAACAAATGGATAAACGAATTCTTTCCAGCGGTGCATGGGCGACGATTGTTTACAAATATCAACAATGGGAACGTGCCAAAGAAGCGTACGGCGCTGACCGGTATACCATCAGACGGTACCGCAAGAGGAACGGTGAGTATATGCAACAGTCAAAGTTCAATATTTCCAGCAAGGAACAGGCTGAAAAGATCATTGATGCACTGCTTGATTGGACAAGAAAAGAATCATAGGCTACCAGAATCGAATAACTGTTTTAAAAGCAAGCCGGCCCGTCTCAATGGTCCGGCTTGTTTTGTATAGGTACCCCGTAATCAGTATCTTGTGGGAATTCGAAAGTAATTGCTATTAAAGGATGAGCGTATCTCGTCGTTCGTATCTCGTTTCTCGCTTATCGCTTTTCGCTTCACGTTTTACGCTTTCACGCATACCCTTGCTTTTTAACGGAATGAGTACTCCACCGAAAAAAAGCTTCCCCGGTTGCGAAATCTGAATAACTGCCTGATTTGCGGCCGATTCCCCTAAACAGACAAAAAATGACTTTTTTATTGACATATTTCTGCCGGAATGATACTCTAAATTGGGCTGGTCTATCATCACAACATAAGACAGGGAAAATGTTAGTAAAAGATTCTCACCAGGTAAACGACAAGCGGCGATACAGTCGTTTGACGCTCCCATTGCAGGTCAATATAAATTCTAAGGAGCATAACGACGATCACCTGTCAAACATCAGCGAAGGCGGCGTCTGCTTTCAATCAACTCATTCATTTGAAGATAATGATTTTATCTTTTTCCATTTCCTGGGCGATAAAAAATCTTCTTTGGAAAACATTAAATTTTCTATCCTTGGCAGAATAGTCTGGCATGATGATGATACCGATGGGGCAATAAATAGATATGGCGCCCAGTTTACCTTTTATAATGATCCATTTTCAAAGCAGCAACGGGATACCATGTTATCGCTAATAAATCGCTATGTTTCCCGGAATTAAATTTAACGAGGGATTTAACCGTAATACTATTGCAACAAAGAAAATAACTACTGATACATATACGAATTACCTTAAGGAAAGAGAGTAGAATTTATCCTGAAACACTACAAAATCTCTGTTAACGATATGACAGAGGTTGTGTCAAACTGAACGGCGTGTCTATCCGGTCTGCATACCTTTTCTATTTCCCGTTATACGGTATACGTGGTCTTGTAGTAAAAATGTACCAGAGGTGTGTCAGGATTTAAGATCGTCAAAGGTGTTTGGTAAGCGTTCACAGGTTCAGGGTTCCCCGTTCAAAGGTTATCCCCGTGGACGAGTACGAAAGCACCTGGACAAGGTGCCATTCAGGGTATAACATCGTGTAGAAGCAGAGGGTCTTCTGCTTAACGCACTGTAAAATCGCTTTTTCTGTGAAATACCGTTGTGATGATGCTTGAGTTAGTAAACATTCTTTAATTTTCCCTCCTTCAATAAAGCTTTGGAGGACACGAGATTTTTGATTTTGGATTTCAACCCTGAACCTTGAACTCTGAACCTGTGAACGGTTACGGTGTTTGTAATGTGTATACGGGATATAATTGGAGGTTCTATTGAAAGCTCGAATAACGAATAATTTTATTGTTGAAGACAGTAATCTTGGGCTCTACCTGCGGGATATCGCACGCTACATACCTCTTTCTCCTAAGGAAGAATACCAGGTGGCGACACGTATTAAAAAGGGAGACAAAAAGTCTCTTGACAGATTGGTTAAGGCGAACCTGCGATTTGTCGTCAGTGTGTCGCGCAATTACCAGAACCAGGGTATGTCGCTCAGCGATCTTATCAATGAGGGAAATCTTGGATTGATTCGCGCTGCTAAACGGTTTGATGAGAAGAAAAATTTCAAATTCATTTCATATGCAGTCTGGTGGATCCGGCAGGCTGTCCTGCAGGGGCTCGCAGACAATTCTCGAATTGTAAAAGTGCCGTTGAACCGGGTCGCAACGATCCATAAGGTCGGGAAAGCACGGATTAATTTGGAACAGAAGTTTCGGCGGCTTCCCAATACAAGTGAAGTGGCAAAGGAACTGGGTATCTCTGAAACAGATGTGACCGATTCGATAAAAATCGGTTCAACCCACACCTCCCTCGACGCCCCGTTGACTGAAGAAGCACAGGGAACGTTAATCGATCTGATGCATGACCGGAAAATAGAAAAACCTGATGATTATGCTCTGCGGCGGGCACAGAATAAGGAGATCGATAAGCTGCTGGTTGTGCTCAATGACCGGGAACGTGAGATTATACGCCTCTATTTTGGTATCGGAGAGGATACCGGTTATACACTTGATGAGATCGGGCGGCGTTCAGGCATTACCCGCGAACGGGTCCGGCAGATTAAAGATATTGCGCTGCGAAAACTGAGACGTTCCAAGATTATTAGGCAGCTTATGAAATACGCAAAAGAGTAAGACAGCGCATTCCGTCTGTATTTCCCTCTTTTCCTTAATTTCTATTTGTGTATTACCCGGTTTGTAAATACTCAGAGTTCGGTAAATAATCTAAAATGCTGAAATTCATTCGCAAATTCAATTCCCTTTTCAAATGTCTATATCGTAATCTTAATCTTAATCTTAATCTTAATCTTAATCATAATCTATATATGGATGAGTCAGGATTAAGATTACGATTAGGATGTAGGAGTACGATTATAAGAGGGAAACGATAATGCGATTGTAGTATTTAGAATTAGGAAATATTACTGAGTTCAGAATAGTATATTTTCGTATACAAGCGGTAAACGAAGAAATGTCGATTTGTGACGATGATCACATCATTGGCATGTGCCGCTTTCTATAGTAATCCTATAAACCTGTTCGAATTAATTTGATTAATCCCATATTCAGGAGCAGTATTATGATCCTTGAAAAGAATTTCTTTCGGCTGGTGATCATTGTTTTTCTGATAATGGCAGCCGCCGTGCATTCCCAGAAATCCAAGTCTGCCGGAACAATTGGTGTAGTACCGTTTTCCCCGGAAGGGATAACAGAAGATGAAGCCTTGATAATTGCTAAAGCTGTCCGGAGCGCTATCGTTGCCCAGGGTTCTGGCATTACCGGCAGTGAGATCATGGATGCTGTCGAGGATGTTGATTGTGATGATTCCCAAAAGTGGGCGCTCGGTGAATGTATTGTTGCAGCAGGCAGGGAATGTGGTGCGGATTTTATGATCGGCGGAACCATGAAAAGGGTTGATTCGCAATGTACCATTACTCCTGCACTGTATGATATTCAGAAGAGAACCCGTATATGGAGAGCCACCTATTCAATTAAAGGCTCGGCTGAAGATATCTATAAAGAGATTCCCCAAAAAATCGCTGCCGCTATCACCGGGATGCTCTGGAAAGGCCCTATGATGCAGGAAGTATCAACACCAAAAGATAGTGTAGAAGAGGTTCCTGAATCGACACAGGTTGTGGAAGCTGTTGTACTTACCCCGCCACCGGTTACCGCACCGGTAGCCATACCGGAGAGGAAGGTTGATTATGGGATCGTTAATGGGTTTACGATAAGTGCCGGAGGGTATGTTACCCTTGTTGCTCCCGGGCGGGAGCAGACCCGGGGCGGTTTTATGGTCTCATTTCTCTATCCGACCGGGGAACGTTCTCAGATCAGGGTCAAAACAGGGATACCACTCTTCAGGAATCCTGATATTGCCGAATATGTTACCGATAATCTGCCTGATCCCTATCTCAGCCTTGAACATGACTGGGCATGGAAAAACTTCCGTATTACCGGTGGATTAGCGTATATGTATATGCAGAGGTTTATAAAAAAGGATTTCTGGGATTATTTTGCAGAATTCGATGGTTACTGGGATTATGACTATACCTATTGTAAAATAAAGACCACTGAAAAGTATGACAATAAAAATGCCTTAAATGCAACGGTCGGTTTCAGGGCAGGCAAGGCAATGAGAGGATTTTACGGCCGGTTCTCCTGGCCGCTTGCATTCAGCGCCAGTGAGGATGAACCCTTGAACATTTTCTTTGAATATAACGCTTTCGGCGTATTCGGCTGGAAGAAAAATAAGATTGGAATCGGTCTTGTCGGCATGAATAAGATTCGTGAACCCGATCCCGAATCGATTACCACATCCGGTACGGCAGATACCGTGTTGCATGATGAATTTACGAATCATTTTTTACGCGATGAAAATAGAACAAATGAAATTTGTCTCATGTTTCCGGTAGTGCGATATGCCCGGCTTATCGGTGAAAGGGTTGTCCTTAATATTACCTTTGAACTTGGCGGAACTATTTTACCGCGTTTTCTCAGCCCGGACTTCTTTGGGTATGAGGAAAATCAGTATGAAAATTATAATTATAATACGGACCGGACTGAAGAACGAGACTGGTGGAAACCCTCACTGGGCCTGCAGATCGTATACTCGTTTGCTCCGCTGAGCGGGCCGCATATGTTTGACGGTAGTTTCTAAACGTATTGACCTTACATAAAGAGAAAATGACAGATTCTTATAAAGGAGAATTTTAATGCATATATCAATACTAAAGAATATCTATATCCTGGGAATATTTGTCGTGATAGGAAAAATATGGCTGTGAACTTCTGTTTAT
>CBDVBE010000317.1:0-8069 GCA_965372145.1 uncultured bacterium
GGTGATACAGAAGTAAAACCGAAACGAGCCTTGTTCCACGGGTTTCCCGAGGAAGATAACGTTCAGGTCAAGAATGTCCTCAGCAATATCGAAAGAACGTTTCTTCCGATTGGATCGGAGATCGGCAGATACCGCATCATTGAGGAGATAGACCGCGGCGGTATGGCTGTCGTGTATAAAGCCTGCCAGAAGGACCTTGACCGCATTGTCGCGCTTAAGGTACTCCCTGCAAATGTTACTATAAACCATAATTTTGTAGATCGTTTTTTATCAGAGGCGCATTCGGTTGCAAAACTACGACATCCGAATATTGTAACGATATTTGAAGTTTCTGTTGAGGAGAATATCTATTTCCTCGCAATGGATTATATCCCCGGAACCAATCTCTTCTATTATCTGAACCAGCAGAAACCGAAACTCGTTACGGTGCTGGAGATAGTACGAAAACTGTCCAATGCGCTTTTTTATGCTCATGAACAGAAGATCCTGCATCGGGACCTAAAGTTGAATAATGTTATTATGCGTGATAATGAGGATCCGGTGCTTATTGACTTTGGTCTGGCAAAGGTTATCGGCGGTGAGGATACTGATTTAACGCGCACCGGGGAGATCATCGGTTCACCGGCATATATGGCGCCGGAGCGGATTTTCGGTCGGGGGCTTGATGCGCGTAGCGATATCTGTTCACTGGGCATCATGCTCTATGAAATGTTGACATTTAAGAACCCGTACCTCGATCCCCGGAGTATGGTACAGACCACGAAGAATGTTGTTGAAGCAAGTCCTGTATCACCCCGCAATCTCGTGCCGTGGCTGCCGGTCGAAGTGGAATCAATTACCCTAAAAGCAATGGCCGGAGATCCTGATGACCGGTACCAGACAATGCAGGAATTTGGCCATGACATAGAACGATATCAGAGTGGGGACCCGGTCCTTGCGCGGCCGCCGTCACTCTGGTCGAAGATTCAACGCTTTTTTAAGAAACACTGGGCGCCGATCGCAATCGGGACAATCAGCATCCTGTTTACCGCATTGATAGGGCTTATTATTAACCTGCAAAGCAGGAAGGAGAAATCCCGCTGGCAGCTTGCGTTTCGGGAAACGTTCTCAAATGTTGAATGCCTTGAAAGCTGGTATGTATACTCGGGTGAACAGAGTTATGATCAGGTGACCGGTGTGTGGAGCATTCTGGACAGCATGTTGTACGTAGAGAGCAATGGGTATTCTTTTCTGCGCTATGAGCGGCCGTTAACACGTGACATTCGAGTTGAGTTTGATATAAAAACCGGATTGAAAGACCTCTTTAATGCGGGATTTTTTATCTGTGGCAGCATGCCGGATAGCGGGTATGCATTTCGTATTCACCATAAAGGAACAGCGTTAAATGCGGTTACCTATCCGACATCACGATTCTATTTCTATGACTATGAACCGGTAGGTTTTCCCGTTGATTCGCAGTATCATGTTGTTGTCGAGAAGAAGGATCATGTCATTTCGTTCTGGCTTGATGAGGTGTTGATCTCCCGGGTGTACGATTTCTTTCCTGCTCTGGGCAGGGAATATCAGAAAATTGGATTTTTTGTTAATGGGAGTACGGTCCTCTTTGATAATCTGAAGGTATTTAGACGGGCAGTACCGCGCCTTGCCCGGCCTACTATTATTGCTGACCGTTTCTGGGAGCAGGGTGATTTTGAAACAGCGCTTGCCGAATACCGTGAAGTACTGATTGACCTCTTACGCAGTGATATCGCCAGGCAGATAGAATTCAGAATGGTTGATTGTATGATTCGACTCGCGCAGTATGATGAAGCAAAAGAGATACTCGGTACCATTGAAGCATCCAAGAAAATAAATGAAGAGGACCGGGCACGCGTTCTATTCCTGCGGGGTATGCTTAATGAGAAAAGCGGTATGAGCCGGGAGATGAATTATGCAATCTTTTCACTTGCAGAACAGTTTCCGCTGTCACCGGTGAATAAGTCGGCTGCTGCGTATATGGTGATGAATTGCTATGATCTCTTTACCTCAGGTAAACTTGATTCCGCGGAAACACGTATTGTATTTCTCACTAAAAAATATCCGGAATTTGCACATCACTTCGGCCGGGTGCATCTGAAGATACTCGACTATTATACCTGCCGCGGGCTCTGGAAAAAATCTCAGGAAATAGGAAAGAGGATTGTTAAATTACATAAAAAGAATGAAGAAATTCTTTTTGAAGCGAAGATATTGCTGGCTAAAAAGCATCTGGGAAGACGTGAAAAATATAAAGCAGTGGATGCACTGAATCAGTGTCTTGCATCATCACAGCCATCCCTGGCTAAATGGCACGCCTGGATGACACTGGCTGAAGTATATGAATATGAACATAATCATACTGATGCCTATACCATTTATAAAAAAGTATTTAATGAATGTCCTAAAAACCTCCCGGTTTCATGGATGGCACGGATTCGGATGGCTGAAACCGCACATACCTTGTCTCGGGAAACTCCCGAGGACATATTTATGTATGTCATTGAGGAACCGCATGTATTTGCAGAACCGCGGCTTATTGCGCAATACTATTCCAATTTAATTGATAAGGAGTATTTTATGCGTCAATGGCTGTTACTCAACCCTCAGAATAAATTCTATCTCTATTACTTATCCCGCAAAGCAATATTGGAGAATGATTTTATACGGGCGAAACGTTATCTGAAAACATTTCGCAGATCCGTTTCTCCACTCTCATGGGAGTATGTGCGCATATCCACACTTATTGACGATCTTGAGGTTTCAAAAGGACTTTCCTGTAAAAAGAAATAGCGTTTTACTATCGATTCGCTATCTGCATACCAAAAATAATAAGCATGGCCACAGCACCCAGTGCCGCAAGGAGTCGTATCAGGATTTCCGCCCAGTGCGGAATGGCGGGATAGGGAGATTTGTTCTGATTTCGGGACGCTTGTGCTACCGAATCATGGGAAGTACTCTGAGGCGGGCTGGGAGTGTCGCCGGCAGGATCATTCGGGGTGAGAATATCCTTAAGAGTGTCTTCAAATGTATCATTGTTATTGTTTTGCATAGGGGTAAAATAATATGTAACCGTTCACAGGTTTATAGGTTCCTGGTTCAAAGGTTAAAAAAAACGCAGAATGACCCTGAACCTGTGAACGGTTACTATTATATCAGAACTCAGTAACTTGTCTTAATTTCTTAAGATGAAATCGCAAGTTAAAAGATCGAGGACGAGGGCGAAGGACGAGGAGGATAATAGAGGGAAAGAAAGTTGCGATTTATAATTATCACTTTTGCATATTATACTGAGGCCTGAATGTTTTCCTGGTCCATAGTTCGATAAACGTATTATAACTTGACCGCGAAAAGAGTTTTTGGTTATTTTTCCCTTCTTTAGAGAATTCAGTATTTTTTATCATATAGGAGCAAAATTGCATGGAAAAGATGGAGCAGTCAAAAAATATGTAGACCTTCACATCCATACCAGATATTCAGACGGCGAATGTTCCGTACGCGATATACTTGAGATAGCGCATGAGAAAGGGCTAACGGCTGTTTCGATAACCGATCATGATACTACAGACGGCTATCCTTTGGCGCATAACATTGGTTCAGAGCTTGGCATAGAGGTTATTACCGGTACTGAACTGTCCTGTGAAATCAGCGGTGTTGATATTCATGTCTTAGGCTACTTTGTTGATATCAATAATACCGCGTTACGGAAAAAGCTCCAGGAGATGAAAGAGGCAAGGTATATTCGTGCAAAGAAGATGGTACGGAATCTGAATCGCGAAGGTATTGATCTACGTTTTGAGACTGTACTGAAAATTGCTGGGGAAGGGGCGATCGGACGGCCTCATATCGCCACAGCAATGCTCAATGAAGAGCTGGTTTACTCTTTCAAAGAAGCCTTTGAAAGGTATATTGGCTATGATTCTCCAGCCTATGTTGAGAAGCTGAGGATGCTTCCGCGTGAAGTATTCAGGCTCATACTCGATGCCGGCGGTATACCGGTTATTGCTCATCCCGGTGTTACCGGTATTGATGAGCGTATACCCGGTTTCGTCCGTGATGGCCTTGTCGGTATAGAGGTCTACCATTCTGAACACAATTCCGCTGCCAAAAAATTCTACCTGGAATATAGCAGGAAAAATGAACTCGTTGTTACCGGGGGATCTGATTTCCACAGTCAGACGCAAACACGTGCAGTGATTGGTTTCCCTCGTGTTTCTCATGCGCTATTTGAAAAGCTGAAAGCAAGACGCGAAGCCATACATGGGAGATAGGTTTTTATTATGAAAGTAATACCGGTTATTTTAGCAGGCGGGATAGGTGAACGTTTCTGGCCATTCAGCAGGTCTGCCACGCCTAAACAACTTCTGCCGCTCATCAGTAAAAGGTCGATGATAGAAGAGACCTTCTCTCGGGTCGGCCCCTTCTGCAAAACGGGAACCCGGCCGCTTATTGTGACAGGAAAGACCATGGCGGGCAAAATTAAACAGGTGCTGTCATCCTCTGTGAAATATGACCGGATCGTTGAACCGGTGGGAAAAAATACTGCACCGGCTGTAGCCATTGCAGCAGCATGGATCAGTAGAAAATACGGCAGGGATGCAGTAATGGTTGTTCTTTCAGCAGATCATGCCATAGCTCCTAAAAAAGATTTTGTGGCAGCGGTAAAGTATGCCGTTGCATTAGCTTCTTCCCGGGACAGCCTTGTTGTGTTCGGGATTCATCCGTCACGTCCGGATACCGGTTATGGCTATATTCACCTGCAGAAGGAATTAGAGTGTTACGGCAAACTTAAAAGTCATGTGGTAAAGCGTTTCGTTGAAAAGCCGACACCGAAAAAGGCAGAACAGTATATTACCTCAGGGAAGTATCTCTGGAATAGTGGTATGTTTGTCTGGAACGTATCGGTTATTCTCGAAGAATTCCGGCAGTATATGCCCTTAATTTACAAAGGGGTAGTCAAGGCGGGCAAGGCCGGATTCAGCCGGAAAGCGGTAGATATATTCTATCGCGCCGCTGAAAAAGAGTCCATCGATTATGGTATCATGGAACGCTCTTTGCGTGTACTTGCCGTTGAAGGTGTCTTTCAGTGGGATGACCTTGGTTCATGGGAAGCATTAAGCAGGGTGCTGCCGCAGGACAGTAAAAAGACAATCATTTCCGGGAAGCGAATTTACGAAAGAGAATGTACAAGGACTATTATCGCAAATAATTCTGATTTGACCGTGGCAACCGTCGGTTTAGATAATGTGGTTGTGGCAACGGTAAATGATGCGGTACTGGTCATTGCACGAGACAAAATCCCGGAATTTAAGACCTATTTAGCGGAGATGAAAAAAAATCCGTCGATACCTCGTAAGATGTTCTAGGAATAATACATTAGGTATCAACGGGTATACTTTGTTTATAGTTCCAAAAGGTAACCCCGCATGTCAACTCCTGCCGTAATGTTCGTAGCCGGCGATCCCTCCGGTGATCAAAATACCGCACCAATAATTCGTCAATTGCGCGTAGAGATTCCTGAGTGTGCCTGTTACGGTATCGGCGGCCCGATGATGCAGGCGGAAGGATTTACCACGTTTCTCCCGTTTGAAGAGTTCAATAGAATGGGCTATGTCGAAGTCCTTACCCATCTCTCTTTCTTTCTCAAGGCAAAGAAACTGCTGGTTCAGGAGATGAAAAAACGAAAACCGAACCTGGTGGTCTGTGTTGACTATTCAGGATTTAATACACAGATAATGAAAGAGGCTCATGCGCTGGGTATCCCGGTCCTATGGTATATTGCGCCTAAAATATGGGCCTGGAAGAAGAAGAAACACACCACAAATTTAAAAAAGTATGTAACCCATATAGCGGCTATTTTCCCGTTTGAAGTGGCTATGTTCCTTCCCTATGTTAAAGCGGTCTCCTTTGTCGGTAATCCCCTGGTAGAATATATAGAGAACAAGCATATTACCGTTACAACGGTAAATAATGACGATTTACGAAATAAGGAGGTTATTCGCCTGGCAATCGTTCCGGGAAGCAGACCGCATGAGATTGAAAATATTTTACCCGTAATGGTTGAAACCTATCAGCAACTCAAGCAGCGTTATCCGAAGCTTTCAGCAACACTGTCGCGTTGTGCAAATATTTCACAGGAGATGTATCAGATTATACTGGGGGATGTAACGGTTGACTTTTATGATGGCCCGTTGGAGGATATGTTTGCCCAATCCGACCTTGCACTGGTAACCTCCGGGACCGCAACACTACAAACGGCACTTATGGGCGTGCCCATGATAATCATGTATAAGACTTCGTTTATTTCGTATCTTATATTCAAGACGTTTATCACGGGTATAAATCATATTGGGCTTCCGAATATTATTGCAGGTGAGGGGATAGTTCCCGAGTGTATCCAGGGGGAGATGACATCGCAGAAGCTGGTAAGCCTTTTAGAGCACTATATTGAATCTCCTGACGCCTATCAATCTGTTGTGAAAAAACTTGTTTCCCTGAAAGAGAGTCTCGGAAGTAAAAAGCCGTCGGAAGAGGTCACTAAACTGATAAAACATCTGTCAGGGATTGATGAGAACGTACAATGAAAAAGATGATAACACACACTTTGCTTTTTGTTGTATCTGTCGCTCTATTGTTATCAACGATCTCCTGCATTTATGATCCAACCGATCCGTTTTACTATGATAATATTTTCCATAAGGAACTGGAATTTTGTAAAAAGTTTCTCAATCGGTATTTCCTTTTCAGGGATGCACTTCCAGTGAATGATTCTATCTTTACCACTTCTGAATCCCTCTTTGCCAGTGTCAATGAACCCTTTACAGAGTACCTTAACTCTGATTCGGCGGAAATATTCCGGAGCACGTTAAACGCAACTATCGTAAAAAACGGACACGGTATTGAATTTGATTCGGTGGGAAACGGGATAGTCGTAACCTATCTCTATCCGGGATCACCTGCAGAAAAATCACCCCTTGAGTGCGGTGACACTATTATTGTCATAAATGATGACACCCTGTCCGGGAAGAAAATGTTGACCGTTAATTTGTATCTTAGTGCGATCACGAGCAATAAGAAAGTCATACAGATAAAAAGGGATAGTGCATTCGTTGATTCCTTTTCAATGGGGGATTATACTATTTCTTCAGTCTATGTCGACAGTATTGATACAAACATTGCCTATATCTACATCGCAGCGTTTTTAGATGAAACTGGAGGTACGGTAAGCGGGGTGGATGCTGCACTGGCTAATACCCAGTGGGCGGATACTATTATTATTGATGTGCGTGATAATTATGGCGGTGATTTTGATCAATGTCTCCTGGCTGTTTCACGTTTTATTCCTCTTGGAAGCCAAATTATTAAAACAACTGAATGGGACGTTGATTCTTTGAAAGAAACAATCTGGGGAGCAGCCGGATCAACTACCAATGATGCAAAAACATACTTTTTGCTTATTAACGATTCAACAGTTGCAGCCGCGGAAATATTCGTATCATGTTTCAAAGAAAATAATGTTGCTGCAAAGATAACAGGATTAACCACGTTTGGATTTGGTTATAAACAGATTTTTGCAACCACTCCGGATAGTGGTATTGCAAAAGTAACCAGAGGCCACATTATCTCGATATCCGGGGATTCGCTTCATGAAAATGGTATTATTCCAACCGATCCGGTGTTAACCACAAAGGATGCACTTGAAAAAGTTTTAGAGGATATTGGTGGCGGTATAATGCTTTATCAGGAAGTATTTGACCGTATTTCATTCCTTCAGAAAAAACACAAGATCCGCAACCGCACTATACCACTCTGTTATACCTGGGAAAAATAGTTGAAAAAATGCCAAAATGGAGGTACTATTTGGTATGGAGGCACGATTTCTCAGGATATTAGACACAGAGCTTGCCGCTGTGAAACCCATTGAATTCTAATAAGATAGGAAAATGGCACTGTTATTTTCGAAAAAAACACAATTTTTAATTAAAGTTTTAGTAAAATATTCCGATAGAAATAATGGGGAAGCTATACTAAAGTAGAGTAAAAAGAATAAAAAA
>CBDVBE010000318.1:0-8061 GCA_965372145.1 uncultured bacterium
TCCCCTGCCCGGAGAGCCTGTACTGTTTTCTCAACTTTATCAAGGTTTCCGATACAGGGACCGTCCTTGAGGAAATCAGGAATATCTTTTTCCGGTATCAGCTTCTTCTCTACCCCTTCAAACAGCGCAGCCAGCGCGATGCCGAAATCCATGATATCACACCCCAACTGCTCAACTTCAGTGACAACCCGCTCCTCGACCTCTCTGAGGAAATCAATCTTTCCCTGCATGGTCTGCTTTGGTGCATTTAAACCGAGCATTGCAAATATCGCATAGGTCGGTTCAAAATCATCAAGGAAAACATCCTTTTTATCCGGTGCGTAATCAACCTTTACAGAATGATAATGGCGGCATTTTACCCGGCACCAGTAGCAGCCGGTCTGCCCTTCACGGGTCGCCAGCAGTATATCAGGCCCGCCAAGGTCGGCCATATCACAGCCGAGTTGCTGCGCATTATTGGCGGGAAGGGTATTCTTACCTGATTTATTCGCCCCGGTAGCATATAGCTTTATAATAGTCCCACCGGTTTTCCCTGAAAGACGCACGCAGTACTTATCCAATCGCGGATTGATCTCCGTATCTGCGATATTCAATAACGCAGCGTCATCGGTATTAATGAATTCAGTGGTACTCATGGGTATACCCTGCAGCACCATCCCGACAGCGCAACGGGCAAACAGGTGTCCGATCCCTCCCCTGCCCGCATGATAAAAACCCTCGATGCCGAGATTCGCCGATTTGTACCCGTAACGCACTGCCTCACCAAGCGTAAAAACACTTCCCGCACGCTTATCCCCGCCAAGTTCCTTTTCAAGCAGCCGGTAATAAGCGCTGCGCTGGCCGGTCGGCAAATCTTCCACAGGTTTGAAGGTAACGGTGAGATTGGGAACTCGCCCTTTTATAACTATATAATCATGTGCCATTTCCCAGGACTCGGCGGCCTCCTTATGCTGGAAACATATAGCATCAAGCCCCAAATAGAGTAACTGTTCATGGGAATTGCCTCCGACAAAGCTGTAATGTGGCAGGCCGGTCTGTGGAGAAATATAGCCGACGGTCGTTTTATTACCGGATATAAACGGCAAAGGGCCCCGGGCAATGACTAACGCTTCAGGATCACTTCTGAGAAGATATTGACATAAGGTCTCACCACTGAGGAGAAAGTAATTTTCACGTTGATCCTTATCAAGATTTTCTGTATCCAGTGTTTGAAAATGCCACTTTTTCCGTGCAGGCTCAATGACTAGAATTCGGCGTTTCATGTCTGGTTCCTCCCCCAGCCTCTAATTAGTTTCTGTTAACAGTTTACAATCATTAGTCCCAATTTTAATATAATAGTCATGGTGAGCGAGCCTGTCCTGAGCGAAGCCGAAGGGAACCATCTACCATATTTTGCCTAATAATAAGGAGTTACCCTTCGACTTCGCTCAGGGTAACATTTTTATAACATTTTATAATTTCTTAAAATTACTCTAAAACTGACCGATATTTAACAGGCACTAATTAGACTTTAAACTGAAGATATATACATAAAATATAGAATAATCTCGCCTGAAAGCCTGAAATATTTAAAAGATTATGCCATTAAGGCGCTATGGAAAGGGCAAAATAAATATTATAAAACTTTTTTTCTTTGAAAATGCAAGATAGAACTCCGGTGTCTGTCATTAACCGTTGGTTCGTATTATTTTCGCGCTCAATTCGATGGTAATTTACAGTTAAAGAATTTTATAAAAAATAGCTGTGTTAAAAAGGATTTCTATCTTGAAAAGTACCTTATGCAGAAATAATACCCGAAAAAACTATTCTCCCGAAAAGCGCTGCTGCCGGATTTCTATCTTGCATGTAATAAAAATAAAATCTTAAATCTTTTTTATCGAGGTAATTGCAAAAGTCTTATAACGCCCCCAAGACAAAGCGTGAGCTTGCGCTCTGTCTCCCCCGAAGGAGGGACTTATATGGATTTTTTACTGTTATAATTCGACTTTTGCAATTACCTCTATCGTAAAGCTATTTTCTCTAAAAATGCAGATAGTACTAATCGCCAATATCTTTCTCTTATAAATCACATCGCTATCTCCAGCAAAGTCTGAATCCTCACCCGCAGCTGTTCACGATCAGAGTTTGAATAATCGGTTTCAATCTTCATATAGGGCATATTCAATTCATTATTAACAAATTTCTCAATAAAATAGGACTCGACATTGTAGGTATGGCACGCCTGCCAGACTAGGTCAATGACTGCATTGGCCCGAAACTCCTCTGCCAGCCGTTTAATAAGGACAGTGCGCCCTTTATTGGGTGTCATGCATGAGCAGGGGATATTAAAAAACTTTCTTGCTATTGCCTCAATGGGATCACCCTCTTCGGAAACAGGCTCTTCAACAGGTTTTATACCTGAGCAGGCTTCCTGCACCACTACTACCCCACCAGACTCTTCGATGATTTCAATAACCTTTTCAGTACCCTGCGCAGTGGGACATCCGGTAAGCAGAACCCGGGGCGCATATTCATCAGCGACCGTATAGCCTGTATCTGCGCGCTTCTCAACCTTCTCAATAAACCGCTCGAGCATCCTCAGGTGATCAGGGAATCCGGACACCCTGTAGCGCAGCAGGGCAAGCTCTTTTCCTGATACTATGGAAGGCTTTCGTTTACCGAGCCGTTGTGCTTTGACAAGAAGGGAGCGCTCATAATTCATCTGCCTGATCGCATCACGCATCCTGTCATCGGTAATGTTTATTTCAAATTTTTCTTCCAGCTTCTTTTTCAACTTTCCTACTTCATCCAGCCAGTGCCCGAACGCCTCAACTTCCTCAACTTTCTGGGTCAGCTCAAGCACATGGGTATCTTTACGTTCTGCAATGATCTCAAACATCTTCTTTTTACCGTCACAGGTAGTCTCGGCAACAATAAGATCACATACGACATAAAAGGGGCACCTGCTCGTCAGGATATACCCGAAGGATGACTTGATTAACGGGCACAGGTTGGCCGGAAGAATGGTTTCAGCGGGAGCTATGGTCCGCTGATTTGCCCCGCACAGGCACACCGGGTAGGCACCGGCCGCAAGAATGAGATCCCGTGGTGTAAACTCACAGTAAATACCGACAATATTTTTACCCTTCTTCTTCTCCGCACGGGTAAAATCAACTTCACGGGACATGGAGTTGCGGAAATACTCAAAGGGATCTTCAGTATCGGGCATCTCCACCGCAGTCAACTGCGGTGAGCCGAGTGCCACCGTGGTCTTACGCCGCGACCGCAGCAGCTCAGCAAATCCCTGTACGCGGTTAACCACCTGCTCGCTCAACTTTCCCGGCGAATAGGGAATATCAAAGGAAAGAACCGGTATATCCAGCTCTTTACGGACCGCTTCTGAGATAACACGCTCCTCAAAGGGACAGTGACTCGCACCGAAGATACCGGTAATCATGACACCTTCCGCACCGAAGCGTTTGGCTTCCTGCGCCACCCGCCTGGCCCTGAATTCACTTGCGCCGATCATAGGATCATCCATGTAATTCTCTGCAATGGCTTCCAGAGGCGGTTTTGACTCATCAAGGGGATAAAACGCATGGGATATCATATACTCACTGCCGGTTACACACCCGCCGCAATCCTCAAGAAGGGTCATGACCGCGGCATCAGTGGGCGGCGAGACCCAGAATACCCGTACCGGATCATTTTCAAAGGGTGTTTCATTGCGTTCAATCCGCCCTTTTACCATGGTGATAAGATCCTCAAGTACCAGCATTGATTCCCACGGTTCGCTGCAGTAGTGAATCGCTATAAATTCAGCGAGCAGCATTTCAAGGCCGGGTAATGGCGGACACTTCCGGGTGTATACCAGCTCCCGCAGCTCACTCACCAGCGCTCTGATTCGATTAAACCCTTTCACACTCTCCCGCAGATCGTTTTCAGAAATAGTCCGGCCCGTAACCTCTTCAAGTTTTTTAATAATACCTTCATATTGACCGATAAGAAACTTTACCGCTGATTCCTGAAAGGAAGAATTACCATGGGGCGTCTTTCTGAATGTATTACTTTTCAGTAAAGGCGATTCTTCGAATCGAGTGGGAATTTCCCACCAGTGTATCGGGTTTCCCTGCCACTCTATCAGTTGCATTACTGCGGAGAAATCATCACAGCATGAACCGACGCCGGCAAATGAGAGGTCAGGTTTTGGAAAATAATCAAGTGTTTTATACGCTCCCAGAGCAGCACGAACATAGCATAACTCCTCAGTCGCTCCCAGTTCAGTGGCAGCGTCAAGCAGATGGGGCTCTTCGGAAAAACAGGGCGCCCACCAGAGTTCGTCTGCATAAAAGGTAAGCGATTCAGGGACCGCATAGGAGATAATGGGTACCTGCCCCAGGTCTTTCATTGCGGCAAAGATTTTCCAGCCCTTCTCCTTGGCGAGAAACAACCGGTCCTTTTCACTGAACAGGAATGCCCAGAGCCGCAGTGACGCAAGGCCTGAGTCAAATTTGATTCTGCGAAGCAGTGTGTCGCCCCGGCATGAATATTCATAAGGGCTGAAAAGATACTGTACCCCGCCGGGGATCAATGGACGCAGAAAAGTGCATTGTTCACGGTACTCCCGGGGGATCTGCGCGATGCGAGATTCCCAGTCCTGTGAAGTTATTCTTTGTGGTTTTTCGTTTTTCATGGTGTTTTGAACGTCATTCCCGAAAATGCTCAAATACGTCTGGTTAGGAAGAAATATGGGTTCTTCTAATGTCATCCCGAGCGGAGTCGAGGGATAATTCATTATTTCTTGTAAAATATAGTAGATGGTTCGACTTCGCTCACCATGACTATTGTAGCTTAACTTAACAACAAATATAAACCTTACTTAATGTCTAGTTTTTATATAATCTAGATTCCCGCCTGCGCGGGAATGACGTTATTTCAACGTTTCTAAAAAAGTCTCAATCCTTGTCTGCACCTGTGCATCGGCACCTTCAGCATAGCCGGTATCCAGCACAAGAACAGGAACCGGTAATGCCTGATTCAGCCGCTCTTTTTCGGTGTACCACAGGTCACAAAATGACAGGGTTTTTACAATCACCCCTTTTACATTGGTTCGTTTAATAACATCCAGTAACCGGTCATATACCACATTATTCGGCCGAACCCTGATGTTTCCCGGCATCCTGAAGGTTATGCGCGAGAGTTCGGCAATTACCTTATCATCTGGAATAGATGAGATATCTTCTAATCCTTCAACCATATTTAAACCGGAACTGGTCAATGGTATGACACCTATATTGTCATCTGTTATTAATCGTAATATCGTATCATCCTCTAAAAGGAGTACGCTGCCGGTTAGAACAATATTAAATGCCGGTTCATGGGAAGGCATCTGCGGTATCAAATCTTTAAGAAATTGAAGATACACATCAGGCCGTGACCAGGCAAACAGGTGTGACAGGTGATGATTTATCAGCGGTGAGGTGGTACCGGCATATAATAACCCGGATAATAATGCTGCTGCTTCTATCCTGTTCTTCTCAAAGGTCCGAACCTTTTCATAATCAATGTCAGTACCCAGCCAGGCGGAAATATTGTCTATCGTATTCCGGACCCCAAGGGTATAGTACTCAAGGGATTCTTTCGTTGTTGTTGCAGGAACCTGGACAGGGAACAGGGGCAGGCCGATATCTGACGAGAGACGCTCAAGGGTTCTCCGCATCATATCACACGATATCGCACCGACGACCATGTCACACAGCGCATGCAGTGATATTTTCTCCAGGAAATTGCCGATGATACTTTTGCAAAAGGGGCAGACATCAGGCCGCACCAGTTTTTCACCGGCTTTCTCAGCCTCACCGGTTGCACCGGTCAGGATACGAACCGGCCGGACTCCGAGTCCCCAAAGTAACGAAGGAGGAAAATTGCGGTTCAAGAGCGCCGCTGCTTTTCCCCTTCCTGCTTTGAATTCTTTGAGAGCTTCCAGTTCTGATTCTGAAAACTCGTTAATTTTTTCCAGTATTTGATCCATTGGATACTATTAATTCAGCTTTATTTCCAAGGTACTTATCCGGTTTATCCGGGTGAGGGTCATTCTGCGTTTTTTTAACCTTTAAACCCTGAACCTATGAACGATTACTAATTGTTTATAAATATAGTAAAAATTGTTATACATTAGTTTATTATTTAACTCGCACCTATATATGTTGGAAACCTCCACCATACCTGGTTTGTGAAAATATTGTCAATTTTGTCAGGCGTATCTTTTCTCTTTTATCCGTCATAATCACCCTCATACCAAAGTTATAGATGCTTTCAATTTACAAACAGGCGTTGTATCATCGTTATTTATCAATGATAATTTTAAACTCATTACATTCAACTTCTACAATAACTTTACACCCGTCTTTTTCAGCCATTCTTTTCACATTTTCACAGGATACGGTTGTATCCACCAGTACCTCCACCGGGAAGGTACCTTTTTTAACGGCATTTTTACTAAGAATAACCGGTTGAGGACAGGATAGTCCCCGTGCGTCAATTATATCGGACATCGAACACCTCCATTTTATCTGTTATCAGTATTTTTCTCTCATAGTAAATCCAATTATCAGACAACCGGCTATGCCAATAATAACCGCTATCATACCTGCAGTGGTAATACCGCCGACTTGTAAAACGCCATCGACGATTTTATCCGGCTTGGCTGCAAGCGTAAAATTATGAGCAACACCGGCTCCAACAATCATACCAAGCACAAAAACACCTGAATCACTGTTACCTTCACCTGCCAGAAATAACTGGCGTCCCGGACAACCGCCTGCGAGAGCGAATGCAAGCCCGGCAAGAATCATGCCGAGCAGGTTCCATACATGGCTGCTATGTGCAATTGGTTGCGCGGCAAAACCGAACGTTACCGTACCAAGAATTGCATTAGCCAGGAAAGCGAAAATAACCATTGCGCCGACGCCACTGATCAGGTGCGTATCGCCCATAAGGATAACATCTCTGATTGAACCCATGGTACAGAAACGGGTGCGTTGTGCGAGGAATCCTATAATTAAACCCGCACTGGTTGAAATAAGCAGAGGTGCATGCATAGCGCCAGGTCCCTTTTCACTAAAGAAAATAAAGCCAGGACGAACAATGAGAAGTATAAGTAAGCCGGCCATGATAATTGGAAGTATTAGTCCGACTAAAGGATATGTTTTATACGACCTTCCCAGGTTATAGCCGGATTTGAGAAATTGGACGCCGATAGCAACACCGACGATAAAACCAATTAGACCTACAACCGCATTCAAATCACCTCCTGCCAAACGAAGTATCGCACGCCATGGACAGCCAAGGAAGACTAATGCGCCGGTCATGGCAAACATACCAAGTACAAAACGAACAATAGGTGCAGAGCCGGCAGTTGCTTTAAATTCCTTAAATGCAAGAGCCGCAATTAATGAACCGAATACAAAACCTATAATTTCAGGTCGGATATATTGAACAACTGCTGCACGGTGCAATCCAAGTGCACCGGCAATGTCACGCTGGAAGCATGCAACGCAAACGCCCATATTTGGCGGGTTGCCAAATTTTTGAAGCAGTGCGGCAAGAATACCGATAATCGCTCCAACTGTGATGATACCGATGCGTGAAGCAAAGAAATTGGTAAGTTTTTGAGACATATGAAACACCTCCTATGGTTATTATTTATTTGTGTTTTATCATACTTACATTTTATTACCATTTCTGAATGGAAATGGAAACAGTGGTTATCTTGAGCTTGGAATTGATTGACAAAAGTAAATGATAGACACGGATAAAGAGAGGCAAAGTCTGCTGAAAGGTTGTAATGCGAAGAAATAATAATGCAAAGTAAACAGTTATCAAATATCATACTATCCTTTCGTGCATACATCAAGTACTACCCGACCGATCTTACCTGCGTATACTTATTTTTTCAATTGCCTCCATTGTTTATTGGAAAAAAGTTACACTCCGTACTATACATTTTTATGAATATAACTTTAGTTAACTATAAAACATAGTAACTACTCAGGGGTTTCCGTTTACTCCAAGATAATATTT
>CBDVBE010000319.1:0-8054 GCA_965372145.1 uncultured bacterium
ATTTGAACTTTCTACTAATCATTGAACTTCCTATCTTTCGTTTATAATTTCTAATTACCAATTTCAAGCCGTGAACGGCTACATATCCCCAAACATAGCTTCAACATAGGTTTCAGGATTAAAGTCCTGCAGGTCGGAAATGCCTTCCCCAACTCCTATTTTTCTAATAGGAATGCCATATTTCTTTGTCAGGGCTAATGCAATACCGCCTTTGGCAGTACCGTCAAGCTTGGTAATTATAAGGCCTGTTATTCTTAATATTTTATTGAAAACCTCAACCTGTTTAAGCGCATTCTGTCCGGTGGTAGCATCAATAACCAGGATGACTTCATTCGGTGTATGAGGAGTATTCCGTTTCAGCACACGAACAATTTTTTCCAATTCATTCATGAGATTTACTTTATTATGAAGCCGGCCGGCAGTGTCAAGGAACAACACATCCACATCCCGGGCTTTTGCTGCTTCGAGGGCATCAAATGCAACTGAAGCCGGATCCGCTCCCTCATGCTGCGAAATAAAATCAGCACCGGCTCGCTCCGCCCAGATCTTCAATTGCTCAATAGCACCGGCACGAAACGTGTCAACCGCACCAAACATAACCTTCTGGCTATTATTACGACACTCCTGAGCAATCTTTCCAATGGTCGTGGTCTTGCCCACCCCGTTAACACCTACAACAAGTATAACCCATGGTTTTGGCGGGAATTCATCAGGTTCTTTTATCACCTGTAAATCATCAATGAGAATTTGCTTAAGATGCGTATAAGCCTCACCGACACTCTTTACCTGGAGTTCCCGAATCGTTTCTTTTAGCCTGTCAATAATATCAAGAGAGAGATCAATACCGATATCAGCAGAAACCAATGCATCCTCCAGGTTTTCATAAAATGAATCATCAAATGCATGGTCACTGCCAACAATAGTATTAATCTGAGACCGCGTTTTTGAAAGGCCGTCTTTTAGTCGTGAAAACAGGCTCATTATTGTTTATACCTTACTACTAAAGAAAGTTTACATCCCTTATGATGCTTATACCGGCGATTAAAAATAATACTTCCCCATTCAGGAGAAAAATTCAATCAGTGATTCTATACTTTTCTCATTTTCAAGCGCATTATTTGCAATGACTTTCAGCCGTTCAGGTGACAATCCAATTTCGCGCATCGCATCCGCGTTAATTTTTGGCGTCGCCTCTTCAGGGACCATGGCCAAACCAACAAGATGTACCATTATATCAGCAATATGCACAATAGAGACTGTCCTTTTATATGCCTCCGAATGCAAAGGTGTATGGTGAAGGTGAATAGCATGGATAAGCATTTCCGGGAAATTCCATTGTGCCGCGACCATTGCACCAATTCTCATATGACAAAGATTCGCCTGTTCGTTTGTATAAACCGGTGTTCGCTGTTCGATTGCACGCTTATACGCTGTTTGTATCTCTTTGGGACTATACACCCCTAATACGAGCTTTCCAAGATCATGCAATATCCCGGCGCAAAACATTTCTCCGGCTTCAATGGCGTCATATCGCTTAAGATGACGGGCTATGGATTCACACACCAGTGCTACCGTTATAGAATGTTTCCAGAAACGAATCACACTAAAGGGTAATAAGCTGTCAAGGGTAAAAACGGAAAGGGTTGAGGCGGCAAGTACCAGTGAATAAATACGCCGGTTGCCAAGAATCACGACTGCATTTTGTAATGAAGAGACTGTGCGTGGTATACCAATATAGGCAGAATTAGCCAAACGCAGCACCTTGCCGGCTATAGCCGGATCCATTTTAAGAACCGAGACAATTTCATCAGCGGACGCATTCGGGCTTGCAATAACTGCACTGATCTTCTGCACGACCGGTGAGAGGCTTGGTAATGTAGTAATCTTTTTTATTAAAATTTCCGCGTCATTCTGCATAATTAATCATCGTAAGGAATTCAATCGATTTATCAACATTTTCTTTTAATTCTTCACAACATTCCAGATATTCATTTTGCTCAATAGGTAATACAAAAAACGTCTCATCCCACAGTGCATTAATAACCTCATCCTCCCATAAATCAGCGCCGACCCTATGTGCCATAATATCAGCACAATGCACTGTAGTCACAAGCTCACGCGCCTTTTCCGCAGCTTCCGGAGTATGGTGATATACGAGGGCCTGCTCAAGATCAAAAGGCAGTGCCCACTTATCGGAGAGTATACTTCCGATATCCGCATGGGTAACACCGAGAAATTCCTTTTCAGCAACAACCAGCGGTATATTCTTCTCATCAGCATACTCGCATGCTTCTGAAAATTCCCGGGTAACATATTGCTCAAAAATAAGTTTACCGATGTCATGAAGTATCCCTGCACAGAAGGCACTTTCCGGATCATGCACCAGTGAATGGATACATTTGCGTGCGATAAGTTTTGCACCAAGGGCGCATAATATCGAATGACGCCAAAAACGCTGGTGATTAAACCGACGCACTTTCCCTTCAGACGGAAATGCCTTTATAATAGAAGCACTAAGCACTATTGATCGAATCGTATTGAATCCAAGGATTACCACGGCACTTGATACGGAAGATACACTCCGCGGCATACCGTAAAATGCACTGTTAGCCATGCGCAATACCGTGCTCGTCAATGCAGGGTCCATCTCAATAAGTCCTGCGGCATCATCAGCGGAAGTATCAGGTGAATTCACTACCTCCATTAGTTTTGTCGCGACTGCCGGTAATGAAGGCAACTGGCGTAAATTTTCTATTATTCGCTGATACCGTTCATCACCTTCATAGATCTGGTTCATTGGTTATTCTTCCTCACAGCATTCTGCTTCACAGTAATTTTTCTCCGGCACATAGGTCACCAGACGCACCTTCTGCCATGTATTCCTCACTCCCCTGCGACCCGGTACTACTACACGAATATAATTCGGTGTAATCCCGCGAACAGGTTTTTCCTTCTCAATAATAATAGTATATTCAATCCCGGTAAGTTGTCGTTGCATAAATTGAGTACGCATTGTTCCCAGTAAAGACCTCAATCGATTGCTCCGTTCAGTTTTCTCTTTTTCCCGGATTTGATTACCCATTGTCTCCGCAGCGGTGCCCGGGCGTTTTGAATACCTGAATACATGTCCATAATTAAAACCAAGATGTTTGACCGTCTGCAAGGTAGCAGCAAACATCTTTTCCGTTTCACCGGGAAAACCCACAATAAAATCACCGCCGATTCCTGCATGGGGAGACCGGTTCCTGAAATCGAGCATCCGCTTAATAAAACCATCATATTCTTCAAAGACACGGGACATGCCCAAGAGCACTTCAGGGCTTAAACTTTGCACACTAATATGAATATGCTCGCATAACCGGGGATCTTCTGCGACACGCGTAAGAAGTTCATCTGTACAGTCACGGGGGTAAAGTGAACTCAATCGCAACCTGAAATCACCCGCCAGTGAAAGTACCTCATCAATAAGCTCAACCAGTCCATACGGTGCCCCATCAGAATATTGTCCAATATGGGTTCCGGTAAAAATAATCTCTTTATATCCCCGGTCAACAGCTCGTTTACAAACAGCTACCACCTCTGATTTACCGACAGAACGGGAAGGGCCGCGTAACAGCGGGACAATACAATAACTGCAGCGGTAATCACACCCTTCCTGAATCTTAACCGGGAAGCGGGTCCGCCATTCGACCTGTGGACCCGATGGAGGACCGGCAAACACCGTAACAGGGGGCGCACTATCCCGGAACGGCGAATAAAAAAGACCGGCATGTTGGTTTTCGATTATATGGGGAATATCCTTCTTATACGTATTTCCCACGACCCACTCAACACCTGAAATCTGCTGTAATTCCTCGGGTATTTGCTGCGCCAAACAGCCGGTAACCAACACTTTTGCTTGAGGATATCGTCGCGTGAGCGACCTGATCAATCGTTTAACTTTTGCTTCGGTACCACCCGTCACGGAACAGGTATTTATGATAATAATATCTGCATCAGCATTCTTTTTGACAATATGATACCCTTTCGCCCGCAACGTAGAACCTAAAGAGGTCACTTCTTCCTGGTTGGTCCGGCAACCGATTGACGTTAATGCAATAGCTAGTGTATGCATCGTAGCTTCACAGGGTTAGGTAATTGTTTTTTATCATTCTGTTTTCTGTTTTCTGTTTTCTGTTTTCTGTTTTTAGGTTGAATTGTACAAAAATATATTACACGGTTTAGAAATGCATTCCGGATGGTAAAAAGCATTTACACAATTGATAACTAGCCCGGCAGAACTGGATAAGATCCTTTACGAACGCTTTAAATACTTATCTCACGTGGGATAAAGCGGAGTATACTATCGAGAAATATCGATCATTCCCAATCAGCTAATGCCCCTTCAATAGTATCATAAAGAGGGATGATCTGGTCAATATTCAGTGTGGTAAAAAGATCATTAACAATATAGTTTGTATTACAGAATCGCAGACTCCCGCCAGTCTCTTTCAGTAATTTATGCATACTGAGGACGACACTTACACTGAGGCTGTCAAAAAACGTAAGTTCTTCAAAGTCAAGAAGTATCTTTTTCTGTTCAGCAATAGCAAGAAGAAATTGCTGTTTAAAAAAGCGTGAACCTACCGGATGATTCATCACGCCGCTCAAATGAAAAATACAGACATCATCCTTTTTTTCCATTTGAACGTCCAACTTTATATCGACGCTTTTTTCGAAGAGATCGACACTTGCCTTAGTTACTCCTTCTTCTGTTTCAATATTAAAAAGAAGGTCAAGTCCGGTGTCGGAAAACAGTTCTGCAATCTCATGACTGAGATTTTTTATTGTCAAGACAGCACCTTGTGCTTTTATATTTTTGTCAACCGTTACCAGCATGCCGATACTGCTGCTGTCAATAAAAAAGGTATCGCTGAAATCAATGACAAGCCTGGATAATGTCTTAGTCGCTTCGTCTTTCAATAATCCATGCAACTCTTTAACAATGCCTCCTTCGCAGCGCTGTGGAAGGTGAATGATGGCGACATCACCTTCTCTCTCGATATTCATGTAACCTCCCTATCGTAAGAACCGACGCGATAATTCTTCCAGTGAAATTCTCACCAATGTCGGTCGCCCATGTGGGCATATGTATGGATTTTTTGTTGCAAAAAGATTATTGAGAAGGAGATTCATCTCCTCCTGTTTTAATTCCTGGCCAAACTTAATAGCAGCACCACATGCAAATGAAGCTGCAAATCGTTTCTGGGGTGCCGAGAGTATCTCCTTATCCTTTTCTTCAATTAAATTGTGGACAACCTCCCGCACAGCCTCTTCAACATTTGAAGATTTCATAAATCCCGTTGTCGGCATAGCAGAAACAGCTAAAGTATGCCCTCCGAAATCCTGTACATCAAATCCAAGTGCATTAAAATAATCACGGGAAGCAAGCACGACTTCTTTCTCCGTTACAGACATATCAAATGTGACCGGAAACAGGAGCCGTTGTGATTCACCTTTTCCCCGTTTGATATCTTCAAGCGCCTCTTCGTATAAAATCCGCTCGTGAGCTGCATGTTGATCGATTAGTACAACACCATTTTTTATAGGCGCGAGAATGTACATTTTATGAATCTGATAACAGGGTATCAGATTCCATGGTCTGTCAGTTAATTCTACACTTTTGGTATCCCCGTTTTCAATCCCTTTTTCAATTATTTCCTTCCCATCAAAAACTGATAAAAAAGAAAGAGAGGTTTGCCGTGATCCTTCTAATATCTTATCAGAGGAGATATATTTCTTTACATCTTTGCCTGCCACCTTGATATCATTATTCGCAGATCCAGTTGATATATCTCTACCGCCATCAGCGGCAGGATGTAATCCCTTCACTTTGGTATCGGCAATCGATGATTCCTCAGGCGGTGGAAACGGCTCTACAGCTTTCCGTTCGAGACTTTCATCCACATTTAATGCCTGGGAAATTGAAGAATGAACCGTCCTGAAGATAAAACTGAAAAGTGCCTTTTCATCGTCAAATTTGATTTTCTGCTTTGTCGGATGAATATTCACATCCATCCGGGATGGATCAATCTCAAGGAAGCAGAACCATGATGCCTTTAAATGGGAGGTAATAAATCGTGAAAAGGCCTCTCTGACAGCATATAAAACTGAATCATTATCAACACGACGCAAATTTACATAGAGATTCTGATACCGTGGGCGAGCCGTTGCATTTTGCGGATCTGATAAATATATCTCAACTGACATATCAGGTATCTCACCGGAACAATATATGAGCTTTTTTGCGAAGTCAGTGCCGGCAAGTTGCGCAATTCGCATATGGGGAGTGTCAACCTGCGGCAGGTCAAAACTGCGTTTTCCCTCTGTGGTACAGGTAAAATGAATTGAGGGAAAGGATAGCACAAGCTGCTCCAGAAGCTTCAGAAGAGCCATACGTTCAGCTTTCCTGCTCTTCATGAATTTTTTTCGGGCTGGGACATTAAAAAAAAGGTCGCGGCAGGTAATGGTTGTTCCCCGTGTATGCTGAGCTGGTGCTATTTCTGAAACAGCACCTCCCTCAGATGCTATAGTATTACCTAAACCATCATCAGTATTACTGCTTGCCACGGACATTCTGCTTACTGCTGCAATGCTGGCAAGCGCCTCACCGCGAAAACCCATTGATGAGATGGAGAAAAGATCTTCAGCAGAGGAGATTTTACTCGTTGCATGACGAAGAAGACATTTTTGTATATCGTCCGGCCCCATCCCCAAGCCATTGTCAACAACCTGTATACTTGAGAATCCTGCATCTTCTATGATAATATCAATAAACGATGCACCTGCATCAATTGCATTCTCCACCAATTCTTTCGCCACTGAAGCCGGGCGCTCAATCACCTCCCCAGCTGCTATCTTCTGGATGACAGATTCATCGAGCAGGTGTATTTTCGCAGTATTATTCGCATTCATGGTTAATCGGGATACTGAAAAGAGAGAGGCATAAATATGCGGAAGGGGGGATTTGAACCCCCACAATCTTGCGATCACTAGGTCCTGAACCTAGCGCGTCTACCAGTTCCGCCACTTCCGCAAAACAATTTTGAGAGATCATAAAATATATCGTGATAGAAATATAATAATAGCCTTTAATACTAATTTTTCACGGTGCTTTCTATTCCCCTTATAGTATACTTCGACTTCCCTTTTTAACAAAAAGAACATGCGCTTAGTATGACGATAAAATTGACTTGTGTCTGGTTTTCCATTCAAGCCCAACAAGTCAAGTCCTGTTTTCCGGTTATGAAAAGACTCAGCTATATCAATACATTTTTATAGAATCTTTTTATAGTTTTATCGGAAGTGACAACTGGATAGTCATATTTTGCCGCTGTAGCTACAATAACCCTATCAACCGGATCCTTGTGTTGCCATTTAAGTTCCAACGCTTTTAACCAAATATCCAGCTCAATTGAAATTATCTTAACATGTTGTGCCTGGAGCAGCAATTTTGTAAAGTCAGTAAGTTTGATTGGCAAAGATAGTTTTTTCTTTTTAATTTTTATTCCAATCTCCCAAAATGATATTGAGCAAATAATAATCTCCTCAGAAGCATTAAGTTTTGCTAATGTTGCTTGAGATATTTTTTCCGGCTCAAAGCATCTCCAAATAAGAGCACACGTATCAAGTACCATTATGCTAAATCTCCCCATTCTTCTGTTTCTGATTCTTCAAGAGGAGCATTGTATTTTAAAAGGCCCTTATATTTTGAAAAAAGTTTATCAATAGATTTCCCCCGATTGTACGGAATGATTTTCAATACCGGCTTCTTATTATTCGTAACAATTATTTCCTCTCCGGTTGTTTCTGTATTTCTGAAGTATTCAAGCATCTTTGCTTTTAGTACACTCTTTGAAACCGTAATCACACTGTGCCCCTTTTTTAAATACTAAAAATATCATAGTCATGACTATAGTTATATTATACATAAAATTAGTTAAAAAATCAAGTTTTATTTCATAACGCTACGGTTGAGTTTCGGTACGCCTACATACTACGCTAACCCGTAAACT
>CBDVBE010000320.1:0-8049 GCA_965372145.1 uncultured bacterium
CATGGATTCCCGCCAAAAGCATGCGGGAATGACGTTTTCGGCCAGGCACTATTTAGCAAAGCATATGTCTATTTAATAATTTAATCCTTTTCAAATGATAATGCTTGTTTATGCTTATATTTTTATAGATACACGTACGGTGTTGAAGACATTTTTTCATAGTCTGAATTGTTATAATAAGCTTAACAGAAATGGTGATAAATTCTTTTCCGGAAAACAAAGTTTATTTTTTAATCTCGAAAAGTATATTTTAATTCTACAGGCTTTTTTGGAAAAATCAATGAATTGAAAAGATATGGCAAAATGTGCCCGGCATCCTCTTCGTGAGACGGAACATCTCTGTATGAAAGATAGTGTGTATATGTGCGATGAATGCCTGAAATGCCGCCATCCTAATGATTACTGCAAATTCCGCGACTCATGCGCAGTCTGGTATACAGTAAATATTGAAGAAAAAAAAATAAATCAAAAACATACATATAAGGATAACATGTAATGATTGCTGACCTCTTTACAGAACAGGAAGCCACCTTAAAAAGGCCCAGACGGAAATACTGTTTTTTTGCCAGGGTACTTTTTTTATCGATGGATGTTTTATACGGTAGGAAAACAACATTGCCTAAAATTCGGTTTCTGGAAATCCTTGCCCGTATTCCTTACCAGGCATGGGAAATCAGACAGTATTGGAGGCTCAACAAAGGATTCAGGAACGAAAAGATCCGTCACAGCGCTGAGGATATAATTACCTGGGGGAGATGTGCCCAGGACAATGAGTACTGGCACCTGATATCAGCAAGAGAGAAAATGAAACAGGATAAAATCAGGGACAACTGGTTCTGGTATTACTTCATATTACCTGCAGCCGTATTTAAGTACACCCTATTTTCCCGTATGTTAGCTTTTGTAAGTATCAAAACCGCCTGGCGCCTTAACGCTGATTTTGAAGACCACGCTGAACATACCTATATGCAATATATAAAGGATAATCCGCAACTTGAAAAGGAGAAGGTTGAGAGTGAGCTGGTTCATGATGGACGTGGACCTGATAATGGACGGTATCCATCGTGGGCTGATGTGTTCAGACGTTTTGGTCTTGATGAAAGAGAACATATGAATGAGTCTCTAAAACGGCTGGGTTTGAAAGATCAAGTGGTGGCTGATTCATCATCTTCTTGATATGATAATTAACTTTATATAATCAATTGTAACTCATTGTAAAATATAAAGTAAAGGTATATTGGTGTTATGGAATTTATACAAAATTCAATACTAAAAGGAAAAGAGGTTTGTCAGGTTGGAATTGTGGTCCCTGATATTGAAAAAGCAGTAAAAAAATATGCTGATTTATTCGGTGTGACAGCGCCGACTGTTGAATTAACCGATCCATATGATACCGCTCATACCGTATACAAGGGGAAGCCGACTCAAGCACAGGCTAAACTGGCATTTTTCGATATAGGCTTGCCGGTAATAGAACTTATTGAGCCTGTCAGTGGTCCGAGCACCTGGAAGGATTTCCTTGATATAAAAGGCCAGGGAATGCATCATATAGCATATATCATTGAAAATATGGAAGAGCAGTGCAAGCGGTTCGCTGATGGATTTAAAATGGAGACCGTTCAGACCGGCGATTATGAAGGTGGATGTTATGCTTACATTGACGCGACTGCTCAACTGGGTTTATATATAGAATTATTAGAAAATTTTTCTGACTAAGGGGGCACTATTATGAAAAAGGTATTAAAATGGGTGTCAATAACTCTTATTGCGATTATAGTTATCTTTTTAATTTCAATACCTGTCATTAACAGGGGAATGGGTGAAATTAAGGCATTGACAATAGATCCGGTCGATTTGTTCGCAGTCTCTGATGGTGCGTATGTTGGTGATTACTGTAAGGGAAGATGGTGCTATAGTGTTAAGGTAACAGTTATTAAACATCGTATAGAACAGATAGAAATACAAAATGAAAAGATGAAAATGTTTAAAAAAATTAATAATGAATTGATACAACGTATTATTAAGAAGCAGCAAATTACTGTAGATACATACACCGGTGCAACTGTAACAAGTAAGGCTTTTTTAAAATCGGTAGAGAATGCATTGGCTGGTGCTGATTAGAAAACAATACCCATCTTTAATCATAACAAGGAGTTAGGATTGGTAATTAAACATATTTCTGAGGTTCCTGCTCAGACAATAGAGGGACTTGATGGCGTTTCAAAACAGATTCTCTTAGGCAGGGATGATGGTTCTGAGGAGATAGTTGTCCGCTGTTTCCGGCTTGAGCCGGGCGGCGCCACACCGTATCACAGCCACGATTTCCCCCATCTGGTCAAAATTGAAGAGGGAGAGGGTGTATTGATTGATGCTGAGAAAAATGAACATCCTCTGCATGTTGGGCGACTTGTCTATATGCCGGATAATGAGGTGCATGGATTTATAAATACCGGTACGGAGCCTTTTGTATTTCTTTGTATTGTGCCGGGGAGGGGGGAGAAGTAGGAGATAGTGTTCTTAGTCGGTATTCCTGTTTGTCAGATACACATTGAAGTTTTCTTTAAATTATAATAGTCATGGTGAGCGGAGTCGAACCATCTACAATGTAATGCAAAATAATTTAAAATATTAATTTACCTTATCGACTAATCAAGGTGAAAGTTATAGCAGTTAAAGTTGAAAATGAAACAATATTGGGTTTATATTTTAAAATGCTCTGATAACAGCTATTACACAGGTTGTACGAATGAACTGCAGAAAAGGATTTCGGAACATAAGAATCGTGTTTATTCAAACTATACTGCAGTAAGGTTGCCAATTGAGTTAGTATATTCACAGGAATTCAGTGATATTCACGATGCTATTAATGCTGAAAGGCAAATTAAAAACTGGTCACGTAAGAAAAAGGAAGCACTTATAAATTCTGATTTTGACTTATTACGTGAGCTGGCGAAATGCAGGAAATTGACGAGAGCTGAGTTGAGGAAGTGAGGTTTAAAAGAAATGTGGTAGTATCCCTCGACTTCGCTCGGGATGACATTACATAATATTTAAATTAAACACAAAGTTGTAATATGCAGAAGTATTTATGTTCTATACTGTTAAGCCTCATAATTATTCTGACAGGCTGCAACAGAGGCATCTCGTCAAAGCTACCCGGCAAATGGGTAATAGATGATAATCCTGATGTCCTGTCCATGGAATTTTTCAAAGATGGGCGTGTGGTAAACACTTATGGTGTTGGTGCAACGCTTGAAGGGACCTGGAAGGTGCTCTCAGAAAATACCGTGGCTATTTCAATGGAGCCATGGGATATTACCGGTGAATTAGTTGAAAAGAAACTCATTCTCAAGAGCGGAGAGAATGAAAAAATATATCGCAAAATTGAATAGATTTCAAGGAGGCCGTTATGAAAGGCCGGACTATCGTTTTCTGTTTAATCCCTCTGTTTCTATCCCTGCCGAATGCAGATACTCTTTACGTTGGTTCTGCGCAACCGTATAAAACCCCCAACGAAGCGGCTGGTGCGGTACAGGATGGCGATGTTGTTATTATCGATAAAGGTACCTATACTGACCAGGCAACCGATTGGAGTGCGAACAATTTAATTCTTCGCAGTGAGCTGAAGTATGCTCACCTTGTGGCACCCGCAACAATTTCCAATCAGAAAGCAATCTGGGTTATAAAAGGCGATAATATTATCATTGAGAACATAGAATTTTCAGAAGCCGGCGTACCGGATAAAAATGGCGCTGGTATTCGGGCAGAAGGTTCCGGATTAACCATACGAAGCTGTTATTTCCACGATAATGAAGATGGAATCCTTGGTGGAAGCGGTGAGATAGTAATTGAAAATACGATATTTGAAAAGAATGGCTTTGGTGATGGCTATTCCCATAATCTGTATATCGGAAATAACTGCACAAAGCTGACCTTTCGGTATAATTACTCCCACCATGCCAGGATCGGCCATAATCTTAAATCACGCGCTAAGGAGAATTATATCCTTTACAACCGCATAATGGATGAGGAAGATGGAACCTCCAGCTATAGTATCAATCTACCCAACGGCGGGACATCATATATAATAGGAAATCTTCTACAGCAAGGGCCGATGAATGATAATTCTACCATAATCAGTTATGGCGAAGAGGGGCTTTCCAATCCCGGGAAGGATTGTTATATTGTCAATAATACCATTGTCAATGATCACAGTAAAGGTACCTTTATCAACATTGCGGCCGGTGCTGATTCAGCTCGCGTGATAAATAATCTGTTTGTCGGTCCGGGGACCAATCTTAATGGTGTTGGCGTGGAAACAACATGCATGGAAGGTGACAGTACCGACCTCGTTGATATGGCACACTTTAATTATCTGCTGCGGCATGGGTCCGATGCGATCGATGCAGGCAGTAACCCCGGTACAGCCAATGGCTATAGCCTTAAACCCCGGTACCAGTATATACATCCCGCTTCTGCCAAAGAACGGAAGCAGATAGATGTTATTGATATTGGTGCGTATGAAGATGAATCAAATGTAGAAAATCTTCAAAAATTATCAGTTACCAATTCCCAGAATTACCTGCAAATCTCGAAAAATGCTATCATTGTAAATGTTGGGAAGCATTGTGATGAAAAAGCTGTGATGCAATTTTTTGATCTAAGAGGACGTCAACTTAGTTCGGTTCCAATACATACTACTATTTCTGGGACATCAGCGATACTGTATATATCATTGCCTCTGTCCTCTGGAAAGTATTTGTACAGGCTTTTATTTAATCATAGGGTCAAAACAAGGGGAACTATCAATCTCTGCTATTAACAGAGAGAAATTGAGTTTTAACCTTCGATCACTTGTGTATAAATCAAATGCAGAAATTTACAAAATTGTTCGTTTTTAATGTAACGTTTATCTTCATTTTTATATCCATTTTCACCTGCTCAAAAACTTCAAACGGACGGTCCACTAAATTTGTTGATGATAGGTATGGTTTACTTACTAAAAAAGAGGTAGACCAAATCAACAGGTATAATGAGGTTCTGCTTCGGGATTATGATATACAACTAATGGTCAATATATTGGAGCAAAGCCCTGAGGATATAAACGATTTTGCCGCGAACGAGTTTACTGAATACTTATTAGGGAATTTGACAAAAGGTGCCAAAGGTGTTCTTTTTATAGTTGATCCGACTTCGAAGTTAGTGAGAATTGAAATAGGTTATGACCTTGAGGCGTTTTATACTGATGTTTTTATTTCATATATCGAGCAAGCGCAAATGGCTCCGTTTTTTGAGGAGAATAAGATTGCATTTGGCATTTTAGCTTCAATTGAGATGCTTGTAACGCGGGCGAATGAATTTTACAATAATGAGCCTTTCAGTGACATTACTACAACTCTGGAAAAAGAAAATAAGGATGAATACCTTTCAGGTGGCGCTGGTGCAAAAGCTGCTATTGATATTGGGGCGGGTAAAAGAAAAACTAAAAAAATTAAAAATCCTGAACGTTATTCTGCACAACCAACACCTATGCTTGCTTTCCTTCGACGTATTGAATTGCTGCAAATGCGTAATCACGATCATGATCTCGGTATATACACTCCTGAATCACGAGAGTTTTTCAAGAATTGGACAACTACTGATGCACAATGCTATAACGAGTTGCGTGATATGGCGAATGCGAAATCGAAACCGGTATGTATTATTAAAGATAGTTTTGCGGTTATAAAATGGTCCCTATCTGATAAACAGTGTGCTCCCTCTTTTCTGAGAAAGGATTCAACCGGATGGATGTATGATATCGCTGCAATGAATAAGAATTTAGGTTTTGATACTAGGAATCATTGGCGTATGCAGAGACAGGATCATGCGTTTATGTTTGCCTTTAATGATATCTATTTCGATAGCTTCGGACGACCCTATGAAAGGCCTCCTGCAGAGGAATATCCTGATAGATGGATACCCTCTTTGAAAGGTATTCCTTCAGATATGCAATTTTCAGGTTGTAAAAAATTGACAAATGAAGAGCGTGCGAAGAATTTTCCGAATTATAAAAAAAAGTTAAAGTGGCTAAAGAAAGTCGGAAGAAAAGCTGGTTATTATGATTTTTACGTTAATCGGAAGCGCTGTAATATCACTCAAGGGATTTATTCTATTTATACCGGTGCCGTGATTCATAAAAATAGAGCGGGTGCAAAAGAATCATTTGACTATTATCATAAATTTCAAAGGAATGCCGAACAAATTAATGTAGGTGATGATGGGTACTGCGTTCTTTGGGATGCAAAGAGCCAATGTGATGCTTCAAAGAAGGTTCGGCATATTCGTCTGGATTTTACCAGTGATAATGTGAACGGATATATTACTGTTACTATATTGCCGGGTACTTTTAATGATAATAAACTGGTGTCTTTTGCCTGGGACTTGGCAATAGAGTTAGAGGAAAAACTGATTGAAAGAATGAAGAAGTTATAAAATACTATCAATTATATTTTTAATTCATATTAAAGGGAAATACTATGCCCGGCCCACTCATGCACAGAGCAGCGATGAAACAATGCAGTAAACTGCTGAAGCAGATTAACATTCCTGTGATCGTCGGAAAACCTTCGGAAAATATGAAACCTGATTTGGGTGATTCTCACGGATGGAATTTTTACAAGAGTAACAGCGGCAGTTTGCTTGATAAAATAGAGAATCAGTATGAAATAATAAAGCAGCTTGTTGAAGCATGTGGCAGAGATTTTAAAAAAATTGATCAAGAAGCGTTCAGTGAGGCGGTTCGTTTTTTATGTCATTATACTGAAGACGCGCATAGTATCGGACAGCTATCAAGTAAACTCTGGGGTAAGATTGATAACAAAATTGATATACGCTCTGAATTTGTTACCCGTAAAAGAAAATATAAAGTAAAGCTGCTGGATTTTAAATCAAAAGAAGCAATTCGGGAATCCCTCTATGACTCCATGAAGTCAGTATACAACACCTTTCATGAAAGAGCTGAAAGTTCCTGGTTTTTAGTATCACGGCATATTAGAAATATGGCCTGGAATGCTGTGAAGTGCGGGGCAGAGTATACTGCGGCTTATGTGAAACTTGCGAAGAAAGAAATGGAATAACTTTTCGTGTAATTATGCATTTGTCACAGATACATGCCTATGATACGAAAGGTAAATTTGGTATGGGGATCAGAATGTGGGGAACTCCTCTCATTCTTTTTTCCTGTATGAAAATTAATGTAGCTAATTCATTTGGATTAGAACCGTCTGTTGGATTCAATCAATATAAGATTAAGGAATCTTATGAAACAGCGGATGGGTCTGATGTACTGTTGACAACGAAGTATAACGTATTAATTCTGGCAAATGTATTCGACATTAAACCGATACGAAGAGAACGCTCGAATTTGGTTTTACGAGCGGGTGTTGCATTCTGGCGCGCAAAATCTTATTGGGAGGATTATGATGATAAGGATCTCTGATATCAAAAACAACTAGAGAGTTCAGTTTGTTTTATAACTTATCCAACTTTCCGTTTCAATGAAAAGTTTGCACAATTCCTCCTTTGGTGCTATATTCTGTGTATAACTACTCCTTACATAATAATCCTAAAGAGGGATTGGGATGAAAATATCTTCATTTGCCTTTCTCCTCATCATCTTTACATCGTGCATGACCATTTTTGCTGATCGTGTTGTTCTCATTGAAGATTTTATTGCCTCCTGGTGAAACAGTTGCGCCGATGTTGCAAATTACCTGGAAGGTGAAATACAGGACAATGCGGATAAAGCCATTTTAGTCGCGTATCACTGCAATGTTGAACCAAAGCCATGGGAAGATGATTCATTAGCCACTGATGAAACCCAGGACCGGCTAAAATTTTATGGATTCACCTATGTACCTTATGCCAGATTAAACGGTCTGTCTGCCGGTAACAGCAGCAGTGCCTACAGTATTACAGACAGCAAGATCCAGAGTGAATACCAGAAAGAACAGGTTTTTTCATTTGAAGTTTTAGATGGAATAAACTTGTATTTTTTCATTATTGAGA
>CBDVBE010000321.1:0-8032 GCA_965372145.1 uncultured bacterium
AAAAAAGCGATTTTAACCATTGAACGGGGAACCCTGAACCTGTGAACGGTTACAACATTTTAAATCAACACACTTTGAAAAGGAAACTTACTTTCTCCTATGCCCAGAACCGACCTAATCCTCCTCCACGCGCCAAGCGTTTACGACTTCCGTAAAGAGCATCAGATGTTCGGGCCGATTAGTGATGTGGTGCCGTCAAGCTCCATATTTGAGATGTACCCGATCGGCTTTATGATCATGCTGGGATATCTTGAGCAACGCGGCTTTTCCGTGCGCATTATAAACGTCGCATTAAAAATGTTGAAAAGCAAACGGTTCGATGCTGAGAAGCTCATTAAATCTTTACACCCGGCAGCATTCGGCATTGACCTGCACTGGTTGACGCATGCGCAGGGAAGCCTGGCGCTCGCGGCGATTGTTAAAAAGTATCATCCTGATACGCCGGTGATTTTCGGCGGATTATCCTCCTCATATTATCATAAGGAATTATTGGAATACCCGCAGGTTGACTATGTTTTACGTGGTGACTCTGTTGAAGAGCCTCTGGAGCTGCTTCTCAACAGGATCAAGAACAACCTGCCGGTTGATACGGTTCCGAACCTCACCTGGAGGAATGAGAAGGGGAAAGCAGTGGTTAATACCCTGTCGCATTCGCCCGACAACCTTGACTATTACCCGTTTGATTACAGGAAAATCATTAAGTCAACCGTTCGCCATATTGATATTATCGGCCATCTGCCGTTTCACAAATGGCTCAGCTATCCCGTTGTGGCAATGCTGCCCTGGCGGGGCTGTGTGCATAACTGCATTACCTGCGGCGGCTCCGCACATTTTTATAACAAACACTGCGGGCGAAAGAAACCTGCTTACCGCAGCCCTGAACTGGTAGCAAAGGATATCTCACTCGTTGTAAAATATCTGAAAGGCCCTATTATCCTTCTTGGCGAACTCCGTCAGGCCGGGGCGGATTATGCGCAGGAGCTTTTTCAAAGAATAAAAGCGGCAAAAATTAAAAACCATATCGCTATTGAACTATTTTATCCTGCGCCACGAGAGTATCTGGAACAGATGGCGGATGCCATTCCGAATTTTAATATTGAAATCTCTCCGGAATCCCATGATGAAGAGGTACGAAAAACATTTGGGAGACTCTATGACAACAAGAGCCTGGAGCAAACGATACAGTATGCCCTTGAACTTGGTTGTAAACGGTTTGACCTATTTTTTATGATCGGTCTGGCAAAGCAGACTCCGCAGTCAGTACAGGAAACCGTTGACTATTGCGACTATCTGATAAAGAACTATGCTGATTTTGGTATTGGCAAGGTACTGCCCTTTATATCACCCCTTGCGCCGTTTCTCGATCCGGGCAGCCTCGCTTTTGAAAACCCCGGAAAATATGGTTTTAAACAATATTACCGCACCCTGGAAGAGCATAGGCAGGCCCTTTTACAGCCGAGCTGGAAATATATGCTCAGCTTTGAAACAAAATGGATGAGCCGCGATGAAATCGTTTCCAGTACCTATAAAGCCGCACTGGGGCTAAATCGAATAAAAGCACAGCATGGCATGATATCCCATAAGGAAGCGAAGAACCTTGAGCAGCTCATTATCGAAGCGCAACACCAGGTGGAATATATTGACTCCATTTTACAAATTGAAGACCAGGAAAAGCGCGCGTCACTGCTTACACAGCATAAAAATGAATCGAAAAAATTAAGCGTTGCAACCATCTGTAAAAAAGATGAACTCAACTGGCCGCTGAAAATGATCCGGTTTAATCCGGTATCTATTTTACAAGCACTGTTTGACTAAAAATATTAAGTATATTATTATATATGAAGCAAATGGAGTATTGGAGTGCTGGAGTACTGGAGAGTGAGCTTTAAAAAGTAATCCATCATTTTATCACGCGGGTAAAACATATCTAATTAAGGAGCATCGTATGGGTTTCATGGGCGGACAGGAACTGCTGATAATTCTCGCTATTGTTATCATCCTTTTCGGGGCAAAAAAGATACCCGAACTGGCCAGCGGCCTTGGAAAAGGAATTAAAGAGTTCAAGAAAGCATCCAAAGAAGTTGATAAAGAGATCGAGCACGTGACCAAAAGCGAAAAATCAGAAGCAGAAAAATCCTGAAAAAGACAATAATTATCGGCTGTTATCGATGGCAGGTTAAGCGAGCAGCTAAAACGGCCATCAAGTTCAGAACTCCTGATCTCTGTGATTTTGCTATGATACCTGAATGTATGCATTTGAAACTCTTTATGGAATAATGGAGTGATGGAATAATGGATAAAATGCTATAAAATCCAACACTCCAGTACTCCATTACTTTAGTCCTTTAGGGTTCCAACTTGGTATCATATTAAAATCCTGCCTTCCCTTATAACCTTAATGATTCTTAGTATAGAAGCCAGGTTCTCTGATGCTATAGCTGTTTATTTTGGGCGATACGTGGTTTCGCAGAGAGTGCTGAAGCCCTCTTACAACCGACCTGTATTATTCCTTTATTCCTTTTATTATTAACAACTTACCCACCCCATTCACTTAAAAGTGTTTTCTGCTGGAAAACAAAAAATTCACTTTTTCTAATCTTTCCCCTACACAAAACTTCGTTTTTCCGGTATATTTATAAGGGGTAAGGAGTGATGTATCTTATGATAAATGTTTTCGAATATCTGGACTACCGACAGCTCCTCAAGAATCTGTATGAAAACAGCAAAAAGAAACAGTCAAAGTTTTCATACAGGTATATAGGGAAGAAGGTCGGATTTAAATCAGCCGGGTTTTTTACTAATATCCTGCAGGGCAAACGAAATATATCCAATAATATCATCTTCAAGTTTGCAGAATTATTCAAATTCAACAAAAAAGAGACTGAATACTTCGAACTGCTTGTGTTATATGATCAGGCTAAGGAGCACAGCAGGAAGAAATATTACTTTGAAAAGCTCCTTTCGATGCGCAAATCGAAAGTGCACGAGCTTACCGCTGAGCAGTATCAGTATTTTGATAAATGGTATAATGTAGCTGTCAGGGAATTACTGAACTACTTTCCATTCCGGGGTGATTTTAACCAACTGGGCAAGATGATCAATCCCTCTATTTCTGCATCTGAGGTGCGAAAGTCTGTTGAATTACTGTTGAAACTGGGACTGATTGAAGAGAAAGAGGACCATACCTTTCGCGTCACCAATAAAACGGTAACCTCATATCCCCATGTTCCGCTTGTGGCAATCCACAATTTTCAGCTTGCAACCATGGATCTGGGAAAAGAGGCAATTGATAGATTTCCGAAAGACAAGCGCAGTATTTCTACTTTAACGCTAAGCCTGTCTACCGAAACATACAAAGCGATAGAAGAAAAACTTGCAATCTTCAGGCGGGATGTCTTAGATTTAGTAAAAAATGATCGCAACCGAATTGATCGGGTATATCAATTTAATTTCCAAATCTATCCCCTTTCCGAAGAGCGGGACGAAAACAAGTTATGAGGTATTGGTTTAGAATATTTTTAGGCCTCAGCGCATTGCTGCTGGTCTGCCTCGGATGTAATTCCAGTCCACCGACGGCAGGTATCGGTGGCAGTGGGACCGAGACAATTGGTGGCATCCTCGTTGATACCCTGGGTAATCCGGTTCACAATGCTATGGTGCGTATTGACTCTCTTGGAGGTGATTCCTCTTCTACAGTATATTGGGATATTACTACTGCTGATGGTGAGTATACTATTGAGGATATTCCATCAGGGGCATATACTCTTGAAGGCCATACACTGGACATCTCCCTGATTATATTTATCACCAATATTCTTTATACCAACGACGATATTCCCCTTGATATGGGAAGCGATACCATGCGAGCACCGGGAAAAGTCTCCGGTGTGGTGCTGTTGGACAGTGTCGCCAAAGCCGGTGTACTGATTTATGTTCCCGGCACATCCTACCTTGCCTACTCAGGTGATGCGGGTAATTTTACGATCACCTCTATTCCGCAGGGTTTATATGATGTGTATTTTAAATATGAGGGCTATACATCACTCAAAGATTCAAATATCCAGGTAATTTCCGGTTTCAACACTGTTCTCGATACCGTGAATCTTATATTAGATCCCAATGATGTGCCAATCCCGCCGGGGTATGTCTCTGCGAATTATGACACAGCCTGCGGTACTGCGACCGTTACCTGGGAAAAAGTCCCGGTGTCTGATCTGCTCTGTTATCATGTATATAGAAAAAAGGCCAATGATACTTCCTTTACAAAGATCGGCACTGCATACGATACTGTGTATTACGATACCATTTTCAGCGACCTTCTTGATACGCTCTCATATGCCTATATATATCAGATAAAATCCGTTGACAGCCTGACCAATGAGAGTTCTTTTTCTCCGGCAGCAAACGTTACCGCAGCGTCGCCGACCATGGTACGCACATTCTTCACCTGGACACTCATTCCAGACCCCAATGATACCCTTATCACGGGAGATGAGATTACCCTTGCGATCAGTTTTACTAATAAGACCCGTAAAAACATCCTCCTGCGCTGGTATACTGGCAATCCCCTGGACACCGTCCGCATTGTAACACTTTCATCTACTGAGGGAAATGACACGCTGGTGCATACCTGGCAGGACACCGGCGCACACCCCGTATTTGTTGAGGTACTCGACGAAAAAGGTGATACCTGGCATGACAGCTGCATAGTCACTATTGACGGTATTATTCTGCTGAATACCTGGGAAGCGTTTTATCCGCTGACCCATGCACGTCGTTCCTCCGGTGTCGCTGTTGTCGACAGTACCTTTTATATCGTTGGTGGTGCTGAAGACCTTTTTGTCGGTGTACAATGGATACAGACTGCCCTTGCTTCCCTGGAATCCTTTACTGCGGGCAACAGTTCGTGGTCATCATTCAGTACCATGCCAACCGCAAGAATTTCGGCAACGGTCGTCCCTGTCGGGCAAAACCTTTATGTCATGGGCGGATATACAACCAGCGAAGAATACACTGCTATTGAAGTCTATAATACCGGTACTAACGTATGGGAAGATCAGCCGGAAATGAATTATATACGGTTCGGCCATGCTGCCTGTGTTGTGCGGGATACGATCTATGTGTTCGGCGGTATTATCAAGGTTAACGGCAGCTATACACCTACCGACAGTATCCACGCCTTTGATCCAAAATCCGGCGCATGGATTTCAAAAGGGGTAATGAGCACTCCCCGCACAAGCCATCAGGTTGTGGTGCTTAACGAGAATGTATACATTCTCGGTGGACAGGCCAACGATCCCGAACCGGTAAAAACAGTAGAACGGTACAATCCGGCTGATAATTCTGTCACCCCGGTAAAAGATATGCTGTTCCCCCGTATGAACTTTGGCGCAGCAGTGTTACAGGGAAAAATCTATGTGGTCGGTGGTTTTATATCCATGTCATCAAAGCAGTTTATCGCAAATGTCGAAGCCTTTGATCCTTCGGCAGATACATGGATTGTACGTAAAGAGCTGCCGAAACCACGACACTCTTTTACCGTTTGCGCGTATAATAATACTATGTATGTTATTGGCGGGTCTGATGTTGATTATCCTGATCATCTTGGCCAGACAGAGTCTGTTTTTAAATATTATCCCTAACCTGTAGGATCTATGGCAGATACAATTAAACACAGCAATAAGAATAAAAACCTGAGCGGTCCCGGGAACACAGGTGCCGGGAATGCATTTACTGCTATAGTTCTTACGGCTCTGTGCTTATTCACCTCTGCCGCAGCAGATATTGCATCAACCCACAGCAATCTGTTGTTCCTGCATTCGCACTTTGACAACAAACACTGGGAACGCAGCGGTGATACCCTGGACTATAATCTCTCTTCGGGATATACCGGTTTAACGCCAATAAAGGTCTCTATCGCAGGAAATGACACAAATAACCTCATTCTGTTTTCCACAACATCAAATAAACTTTTTCTGATGCATGCCCTTCTTGAACCGCCGCCGACTTACACCAGCTACCCGAAAATGACCGTGGATAATCCCTTTGAAAGTTCTGTCGGCTCAACAGGTTCTCCACATGGGGTGTTTGCCTATACAAATGCTAATATGGATATCGTATTTCTTGCCACGGTAGCTGCATCAAATAAAGTCGCCGTGCACCACATGTTGGGTGCAACGTATACCATTTTCAGAACAGATACGCTTACCACAGCACTTCCCTCACCGGGCTGCACTATCACCAGCCTGTATGGCGGCCCTGCACTTGCAAAGGGAAACCAGTCCTGTATTTGGATTACCGGCACCCATGGCCTGATCCGTTTCTTTTCATGGAATGGAAGCGCATGGGGCAGTGAGTCGGTCCACGATATTGATACTACCGAAACGGTCACCGCATTCAGCCTTGCAGCAGCAGGAACACAGTCCGGTAAAATTTATGAAGACCAATCCGGCAGTTTTGTGTATCACAGCCAGCCGAGCACCACTCCGATCAATTACATTTCTGCAACAGGTGCAGCCTGCAATGGGGGTGTTGTTCTAAAGAAAAAAGGAACTCAGTGGAGTAAATTTACTGTGGGTAGTGCTAATTACCATTATTTCAATTTTATACCCCGAACGGACGGCTCAGGTGTGGAACTGTTGGATGACTCCTGGCAATTTCACAAATACACTCTTGAGGACACACCCACCTCCTATTCTATACTTCCTGATACGGTTGCCAACTTTATTAACAGCGGTGTATATAAATTTCAAAATCATGATTCCGAAGTTGTTTCCATAATCCTGGCAGATCCTGATGAAAATTATACGCTTCCTGCTATAAAACTCAATAATGCTACAGTTTTAACCGATACTGTCATGAATATGCATCCTGACACTGCCTGTGTTCTGGGATTTAATGAACTGGCCGACACACTGATAACCCTTGTTTTATATACGAATTCGGTAGTCTTATATATGCAGACAAGGTATGGTGTTTTTAATCCTATAAGTTATAAGAATTACTGGGTTTACAAAACATTTCGACATACGGAAACGTGGCGAAGTGGTGATCAAGTAACCATCGAGCAGGGAAACCAGACGCTGGTAATTCAAAACGATGAGGGTACAACTACCAATAAAGGCTTTGAACAGCAGGCTCTTAAATCCATTGTAATAAACAGAACTTCAATGGGCCTGGCTTTTCAGGGCCTTCCATACAATATACGCACTATATCAGTATATAATCCTGCAGGGCGCTGTATCGGCTTTGCCTCAATTACCCAACCTTCGAATGTTTGTGTACTACCAATACGATTCTCTTCTGGAATCCTCCTTGTTGAATACCTCTTTAATGATGGTGTAAGAAAGAGAAAAGTGGTAACGGCTCTGAGGTAAATGGTAGCCTTTCACGGCTTGAAATTCAACTTGCAGTCTTCCAACAAGCACTGCGTGACCACTCAGGGAACACATGGTTATTAACGCACTATATCATCTCCGTCCCCAATACCTGGAAATTTTTAAGCATTAATTCTATATGTTTTTATTTGCAAGGGTAAATATCTACAAAAACAAATTGAGAGTAGGGGCACAAAATTTTGTGCCCCTACTCTCAATTTTAACTACTTTATTTTTAAAACCGGCACTAAAATTTTTCACAGCGTTCCGCAGTCCGTACATCTTCATGACCTTATAAATAATCCGAATGTATAAATCCCTCAATATGATAAAAGGGGATCGAAAGAATTTCGCGTTCATTTCGGTATGTATCCTGTGAAATTTTCACTCCATACGGTGTCTTGTATTTTTCATACTATGTTTTTGGCCAGAATTATAACATGTCAGGAGATTTTTGGGCTGAAGTAAAGGCACTCGCGACTCTTTGTTTCACGAAGGCCGCTCGAACTGCGTATTCCGTTTTATCCGGCACCTCCACGACCAAAGGGGATACCTACGCCCTCCTTTGGAAACCCCATAATATGGTTCCCCACTTGAAGTGCAGAACTCTGGACATACACCGTTTTGTAATTGCCGGTTTATGAAGTGCTATTTTG
>CBDVBE010000322.1:0-7964 GCA_965372145.1 uncultured bacterium
TACAATTTTGGATTTCAACCCTGAACCCTGAACCTTTGAACCCGTGAACGGTTACTTTAATTATATTAGATAATTACATAGAGGATATTATGCCATTACCGGAATTCAATAAAAATGGGGATTTACCGCAAGGGATTTATTATGCAAAGCTTAAGGAAGTGTTGAATCGGTTTGGCAAAGAGTCAACAAGGCGTAAGACATTGGCCTTACGATTGGAACGAATATATCAAATAGCTGTTAGTACCGGGCATCTTGCAAGATTTATTGTTTTCGGCTCTTTTATAACAGAAAAATCTCATCCAAATGACGTAGATGCCTTCATCCTGATGGATTACGATTTTGACTTCAGCAAAGTGAAGGGAGAAATAAAACTTCTTTTTGATCATAATTTGGCTCAATCTCATTTTGGTTGTAGTGTCTTCTGGGTCAGGCGCTGTGCAGCTCTTGACGGAGAGGATCAAACAATTAAATATTGGCAAATTAAAAGAGATGGAAAGTATAGAGGTATCATAGAAATTTCAGGAGAGTAAGTATGATTACAAATGACAATGAATTGCAAACGACTTTGGAGCGTATTGAACGCTTCCAAAACCAAGTAACCCATCTTAGACACTCAGAAACAAATCCAGACAATTATCATGCTTCAGTATCAGGATTTATTGCTGAGATAGACCGTATGCAGCTTGAGGTAAGAGAATATTTAAGTTTGCATCCTGCCGAAATAAAAACTGCAGCATAATAATAAGAAGGACCCACAACAAATGCATTCACCTGACAAGGCAAGTTAGTCAAGTAAGCCTACTTGCAGGTGATGTTTTACGTTCTACGGAAGAAATACAAGATAATTTTTACAAAACAGTATCTGGCCTAAAAGTAATTGTATCCGGCCTAAATTTACAAATCTCTAAACTCAATCTTGAAATGTGGGTAACTTTAGTATCAGGAACAATATTTCGTTGACAAGCCGAAGGTTTTATTACTGCTCATTGGGGAAGGGAGTGACAATTTTCCCTCCGAACGTTTTTCTGATAAATAAATCGGGTTAATTTGATGATTTTTAATGCAAAAAGATACAGAAGATATATATTAGCAGCGATATCCCCACAGGGTGATAAACATTAGTTAAGCTGAAAGATTTGAAAAAGCTTTTCAGATTCTACTAAGATTTATACCCTGAATGGCACTTTGTCCAGGAGCTTCCGTTTTTAGTTATCAGGGACAAATGGGGAATGCTGTAATCCAAAGAAACACAATGTTTTTTAGTAGTGAAAAGGGGTGAGAAAAGCATGGTTTTAAAAGATGACTATGATGCTGACGAAATTCTCCGTGATGCTGAAGATAATTCTATTATTGATGAAGACAAGGAAAAAGACGATGATGTGCGGGAGCTTAATCTCGGCAATGAGCATGATGCGAAAGAGAATTTCAGGGAACTGGCAAGCGATATAAGTGAAGAGGAGGACTTGTGGGAATAACTCCGTGTTTGATTGAGTACTTTGAAAATGGGTTATAGGGATAAAATTACAACGTTAAAAGCGAATGTAGAAATGATCGTTATACTATAATTTCATAATTCCATAGAGGTTTTTCTGTGGCTGAACGAGTAACCGGTACTATAGTAACCTGGAATGCTTTCCTCGGCGTGGGGTTTATTGAAAGCGATTTCTGTGGAGACAATAAAGGGTTAAAAACCATCCATGAGAGAAACATCCGATATATGGTCAAATTGTAAAGCTTTAACAATATGAGTTTCCGTATCGTCCGCAAGATCAAGTTGATAGGTATTTGGCCCCGGAAGAAGTTCGCCCCTATCAGTAGTTAAAACACTTACTACCGGTTTCGCAAAAGAAGTGCCGTTCGACTGGATGACTTTCGCTATTCTTTTATTGTTTAACTCAACCATACTGCCGACTGGGAAAAGTGATGTATAGTTAAGAAATGCTTTAACAAATTCGCCGGAAATAAGTCCCTGTTTTGTCATTTTTATAATGGTTTCCATAGCTTTATATGGCATGTATTCATCGCGATAGGGCCGTGGGGAAGCAAGGGCGACATAAATATCTGCAATCTGGATGATTTTAGAAAAAGAATGGATTAATCGATCAGTTCTTTTTTTCGGATACCCGGTTCCATTTTCCCGCTCATGAGACTGATAGGCAATGTAGGGGATAGACTCAGGAAGTCGTGATACCCCTTCAAGCAGATGCAGCCCCATAACAGGATGCTTTTGTATCTCATACCGCTCATCCTTTGATAAGCGTCCCTTTTTTAAATAGATATCCCTGGGAATCAGAAGCATCCCCACATCAAAAAGCAGGGCACCCATTCCAATTTCAATTACCTGCTCTCTGTTATACCTGAATGCTGCAGCAATGTTTATTGCCAGGAGACAGACATTGAGTGAATGACTGTAAACATAAATGGTATCTTTGCATTTGGTAGTTGACAAATTAAGGAGGATGTTTCGATCGCTGATATAACGTTTAATAAGTGCTTCAACAATATCCCTGACATGACTGGCTTGTAGTTTTTCACCGCTAGCCAAGATGTTAAGGATTAATTTTACTTGATTGAGCGCTTCATCATATGAAGTTATTATACTGTCTTTATAGACGTCAGACCTGTCTTTTGGGGTAACATCTTTCGCATCTTCCCTCAGTGCAGGACCTGCCGGACGATCCGGTGTTCGACCTGACTTGAATTTTTTATCGAGTTCAGCAGCCCGCTTACTTTTATTCAGTTGTTCGAGGCCCTCTACGCCTGTTTTGATATTTTTAAATACGGGAAGTTCAAGAGCTTTTGCCGGACCTAAAAGTTCCGGTACCGGTTTCCGAATGGGGCGTAGGGCCGGTTTTGATTCTTCATCCAAATCAAGTTCACCCAGATCAAAATCTGCTGACAGGAGTCTCTGCAGCTCCTCTTCTTCAGATGAGACTTTTTTGTATATATCAAAGATGTTACGCCTTGTTAAAACGTCAATATGGTTTTGTGTTAAGGTTACATCCTTGTGGATTAATATATCACCTCTTTTAGTGCAGTAGTCTACCTCAGTTACCATTCCTGGAGCGAGATCGGAAAGTTTGATTGATTTCATTACAATTCGTACCCCTTACATAATCCGAATTTCATAATTAATTGATCGTATTGTTTTTGGCCCAATTATTTCATCATGCACAAGAAAGTGCCGTTCACCGAATTTAAAAAGTGTTCCAGGCATCGCTGCATGATCGATTTTTATAAAAGCAGCAGCAGTATCATGCATTTTTGTCTCTATTTTGGTTTTACGTTCTTCGAGTGTTTTTAATTGGGAAGAATATTTTACAATGGTATTCTTAAGTTTAGCATGAAGGAATTCTTCCTTTGGAGGAAGTTTTTTTCTGACTTTTAACATCTGTTCGTAGCGCTTAAAAGTCACAAGAAGTTTCTTTCGATTTTCAAGTATCTCATTAACCTGTTTTTTAGTTTTTTCCATCTCTTCCATAAGGGTGTAATCGAGACCAACCTCAAGGGTCGTATGAATGCCGCTTGAATTTCCAGCAACATTACAGGTTATACTGTCCCGGGCTACATAGGTACCTCCGGCAATTGAAAGAGATTTCCCACTGACGGTGATTGTTCTTCTGGCAAAAATGTTACAATTCAAGGCTTCCCTGGCTATGTTCACATTTGAACGGCATTTGATTGTCTGATTTTTCATGAAACCGATGTTAACGTCTCCTTTAGAATGAATAATGCCTTTTCCCTGACCGATGAAACCGTATTTGCACAACACACTGCCGCCGACGTGAAGTACTGCATCTTCTATAGTACCGCCGACCTCTAAATCGCCGCCGCAATTTATCGTAAAGCCGGCTTTAACATCGCCCCCTATGGAAACGGATTTATCATAATCAATATTTCCGGTAGAATAATCAACATCTCCTTTAATGGTAAAACCTTCGTAGATTTCGACCAGTTGCCCTTTGAGCCGAACGTTACCATCTGTTTGTGCAACCAGCACGTTTTCATCTACCGGGCTTGGTTTTGTGTTCGCTCCAACGGGAAGGATTGCCGGATTTCCCGCCTTACAAGGGATTTCAGTTCCATGAATATCCGTTCCCGGCTCACCTTCGGTCGGTGGCAGCAACCGGGCAAGGTCATCCCCTTCATTGACAGACTGGATAATACTGATATTTTTGTAGTCTGCAACACCGCTTGCATTTACCTTTGGTTTCAGTGATGTTTCAGTATTAAATATGTATTCGATTTTGCCATTTTCACCGTTAGTTGGCGGATTACCTTCTGCGATAGTAACCGGCCCGTCCGGATAGAGCCCTTTATTTACCTGTTGCACCACATTGGTCAGTGCCTCATTGTTAACCCCAGACACGATATCATATTCAGTGAGTAATGTACGGATTTCTTTTTCGGTTGGCGGGAGGCCATTCTCAAGAGCCGGATGAATAATAATATCTGCCTGCATAGTATCCTGTGAAACTGATAATTCTGCTGAACCGTTAAAATTAATCGGCAGAACACCAAGAGTATTATTTACATAGTATACCAAGCCGGTAATCGTTGATTTGTAGAGATCATTATCCGGTTCCTCCTGGACATTCTCATCATATTTTATTTCAGTTTTAATAACCTGATCGGAGTTAATCTCATCACCATGAACATTTTTTCCGGGTATACCGGGGATCGAGATATCTTTCTTAGCAATCACCACTCCGGTATCAACCCGTTGAATAGGGATTGCCGCATCCTGTAATTCCCAACAGTATGTTGCTTGTTTGACGGTTTCAAAATCTCGGGGATTATTGATATACTTTACTGCTATGTCAAGCTCGCTTTCCTTTGATGCTGTCGCGGCAATGCCCTGAGCAATATTTTCAAATTCATATACCTCTGGTGATTTCTGCCATTTTTTTATAGATTCTTCCAGGAGAGATTCGTTTATTCCGAAGAAAACATCGTTTTCCTGAAGTACTGTTCGTAAATCATCAATAGTAAACCGTTCTTTTTTCCCTTCAGTGGGTTCAATACGAAGAAAAGCCGACATACCTTCATTTTCTATAGCGACAGTGATTTTAGGCAGGGTATATACACCATCATCCTCTTCTGCTTCCTCAGCAGTATCTTCATCTACCGCAGGCTTTTCAGATTCTTCATCAGAAGATTCCTTCTCCGGTACCTCTGACATCTCTTCAAGAGCTTCGGAATCATCTTCTTCGGGTGGCGCTTCTTCCTGAACCTGGATATGTTCGATACCGTATCTTTTAATGGTTTGAATATATTTCTCGGTTAATGTCGCAGAACAATTAAGGAGAGTAGTGCCATTTGGTAAAATGACATCTTCTGCAAGAATCATTCCAGCAGTTACTTCATCTATATCGACTAACATAACTGAGAGTGTCCCCAAATAGAAAAAAGATAACGTATAGCGTAACAGTATGTTGAGCGGGAGGACATGATAGTGGTCTATCCGCTCTTACATAATGTTATGCTTTAGTATAAACTGCCTGTTACGCATATATTTCTATAAATATATTATAATCGAAAAACCCCGGAATAATATAATTTATACCATAGGAAACCATATTTTTCAAGTCATATCTTCCATCTTTAACATGTACTGAAAATGATTGCTAAGGTTGCATTTCCAATAGCCATTCCCGGTATTTTTGACTATACAATCCCCCATAAATTCGGGCGACATATTGCTCCCGGTGTGCCCGTGCATGTTGAATTAAGAAATCGCAAGATATGGGGAGTTGTCGTTGAGGTAACAACAACTTCCGAATACTCGGATTTGAAAGAGATTCTGGAAATACAATCACGAAAGTGGAGTGATTCCAGTAAGAAACTTATCAAATTATATAAATGGATCGCCGCCTACTATCAATCAGAGTTAGGAAAGGTGTTTAAACCATTAATTAAAAAGCGTTTTGTGGATATTAAGCCGAAAATTATTACCCATTACCGTTTTTCAGGAAATATACCGGAAAGCCTTACCATTAAACAGAATCTGGCTGCTCAAAAACTGCAATCCATGGAGGGTGAGTTAAGTCGTAAACAGATGCAACAGAAATATGGGATCTCTGATCATATCATTTCAATATTAACGGCAGAGGGTGTATTGCTGAAAATAAAGAAACAGGTTGTTAGAGAAGCATCTGAAATGCTCCAGAAAGTAGAACCAGGACAGGTGGTTTTAACGGATGAACAGAAAAGCGTAGTAGAGAAAGTATGGCATACCCGGGAAAAGGAGATGAAGCCATTTCTGCTTTACGGTATAACGGGGAGCGGTAAAACACATGTCTATATTACATTGGCCAAACGGACATTGCAGGCAGGAAAAGGCGTTATTATCCTGGTGCCGGAGATTTCACTTACCGCACAAACTATTAAACGTTTTCGGGATGCTATTAGCTATGATATTGCGGTTATTCACAGTCGGATGTCGGATGGGGAACGGCGTGATAGTATTGAAGAATTAGTGTCAGGGCACAAGCGGATAGTAATTGGTGCACGGAGTGCTGTTCTCGTGCCGATGGATGCCGTTGGATTGATCATTGTTGATGAAGAGCATGATGGCAGCTATAAGCAATCTGATCCGGAACCACGCTATAATGCGCGTGATGTGGCAGTAATGCGCGGCTATTTCCAGAAGGCGCTTGTTGTATTAGGCAGCGCAACACCCAGCTTGGAAAGCTATTACAATGCACTTCAGAATAAATATACTCTGATTACACTTATGCAACGATTCGGTAAGGCTGCTCTCCCTGAAGTTGAAATAGTTGACATGAATCTGGAGCATAAACGAAATAACTGGACCTTTCTCTCTAGATATCTCCAGACAAAAATTGATGAGACTCTTAGAAATAACAGGCAGGTTATCCTCCTGCTGAATCGTCGCGGTTTTTCTGTGATGTTACTATGTACGGAATGCGGCCATATCTATACCTGTCCAAATTGTTCGGTAAATCTCATCTATCATCGTGTTACCGGGACGTTGAAATGCCATCAGTGTGGTTGGCAGGAACAGGCGCCTTCAGCATGTATTAAATGCCGGGGTGAGCAGATTAAATATAAAGGTACGGGTATTCAGAAAGTTGAGGAATTCCTCAGGGAGGTGTTTCCCCGGGCTCGCATATTACGTATGGATCAGGATACTACCCGGCGCAAAGGAATGCATGTTTCCATTCTTGAAACATTTGCCGACCGGGAAGCAGACATTCTTTTAGGCACACAGATGGTAGCAAAGGGACTTGATTTTCCGGGAGTTAAATTAGTCGGAGTACTCCAGGCAGATATTGGATTACATTTTCCTGATTTCAGGGCTTCTGAGCGGACCTTTCAGTTGCTCACTCAGGTCGCGGGCCGTGCGGGAAGGAAGGATAATCAAGGGGAGGTAATTATACAGACCTATTCTCCGCAGGAGCCGGGTATTATAGCAGCGAAGAGTCATGATTTTACCGGTTTTTTTAAGGATGAAGTACGATCACGAAAGGCACTTGATTATCCTCCGTTTAAACGGTTAGTGCGAATTATAATACACGGTCCTGAGGAAGCAATAGTGCGATTATATATGGAAAAAGTGGCGAAACTGATAAAGCAAAGGGGAGGTAATACATTAACCGTACTCGGGCCTTCACCTGCGGTGCTTGCACGGTTGAAAACGGCTTATCGGTATTCTGTACTTATTAAATCAGGAACCCCTAAAAAGCTCCAGGTGCTTTTATCGGAAGTACGGAAAAAGTTTCAGAATTTACCGGGGAAGATGAAACTGATCATTGATGTGGACCCAATAAATATGCTCTAAAAGAGAGCCATAATTTATACTAATACCGGGGGCTTGCCAGGCTAAGCCCCATGCTGTTTGTGGAAAGATTAGTAATTGTTCAAAGGTTCAAGGTTCAGAGGTTCAGGGTTGAAATCTAAAATTGTATGATTGCGGATTGTGGAATGTTGATTGTGGATTG
>CBDVBE010000323.1:0-7938 GCA_965372145.1 uncultured bacterium
CCTGAACCTCTGAACCTCTGAACCCAGAACCTCTGAACCCAGAACCTCTGAACCCTGAACCTATTTTTTTAAAGGATGCTCTACCACCTCTGAAACATACACGAGTCGAATCCCATTTTGTTTATAAACGGGGAGGACATTATTAAGTGCTTCAATAAAAGGCTGGCATGCTTTTGCGGTGATAAGGATTTTACTTCGCTTCTGTGCAACAACGGCATAGTGTTTAAGCTGCTCTTCTATTGATGCTACATCTTTCTTTTCTTCAATTTGTGTTGTTGTTTCTCCAAAAGGGATGTCTGTTTTCCGCGCAATTACAGGAACCACCGAATTTTTACCCCCATAGGTATCTATAAAATAACCATGATGTTTTTTAATCTCATTCAGGACAATATGCATTACCCGTGAATCTTCAAGCGCAAGATTTCCCCTCAGATTTGCAAAACCTGCGAAATTTGGAATTGTTTTTATGGAATGTGTGATAATATTTCTGATTCTTTCCTCAGTGTAATGGATCATTATTATAGATGATTTGGGAATAGAACTTTTTTTCCCTTGCGGTTCGAACGGCTGATGAACCACGATCTCTTTGTTATATTCATCAGCTACCTGTGCAGTCCAGCTTGATTTTTTTACAGAAGGAACGAGTAATATAGACAAAGGTTCAGGAAACGAGAGGATATCGATTGTTGTCTGATTGGCTTCAAAATCAAAATCCTCGATGAGTATGGCAATTTTAGCGGAATTACTTATAAAGCGGGTGGCTTGCGAAAAGGTTAGGATTACAGTTTCCTTCTTAGAATTATCACTTGTGTAAGTGAGGGTATACGATTTCTTTTTTTTATTATACACACAATCATTAACGGAATAAGGGGTATTCGTTGCACATTCATAGAATTGCCACACGATCCATTCTAAAGGACGGCCCCTGGGAATGGTTGTTTTAATCTCACGCCGCTTATGCTCGAGGAAAAAGTGGGTTTCGATTTCATCCTGTTTTACTTCGAATTCATCAAGTTTCGCAAGAATTTTTCCCTCAAGGTGATTATTTGATTTAGGGCGGGATCCACTGTTTTTAGAGGTCGAAGTGAAGTGTGAAAATATCTTTGATAAGGATACTGATTGATTCTGAAATATATTTTTTATACTGAGTAGTACAATGAGAACAATAATACAGATAATAAAAATTCTTCCAATACCCTTTACTTTCATTTATTCACTCTCTTTGGTAGGCTCAGGATGCAAAACAGATTGAGAATAAAAATAATATAAGAGTGAGGGGAAAATCTTTTAAAATAATAGTTCTAAGTGGCTTATTTGAGACTTTGTATTTTGTGTTCGGTATTTACCCATCATATTTTAGTACTGCAAATTATGTATTACTATTTTCACCTGTTGAAATAATGACTGACAGACAGAATATCCGTGTTCCTGCAATTCTTGGTCCGACAGCTGTTGGGAAGACAGAATTAAGTCTCCGATTAGCTGCTGAATTAAAGTGTGAAATACTCTCCTGTGATTCGCGACAGGTCTATAGATATATGGATATTGGTACTGCAAAACCGTCTCGTGAGGAACAGAAAACGGTACGGCATTGGATGGTAGACATTATTAATCCTTCCGAGCCTTATTCGGCCCACCGGTTTTCACAGGAATCTTTAGCTGTTATTCGGGATACAGTGCATTCTCCGAAAACAAAGCTTATTTGCGGAGGTACCGGCCTCTATTTTCAAAGCCTTCACGATGGACTGGGGCCGCAGGTGGCATCAGATCCCGCTTTCAGGAAAGCGTATGAAAAGAAAGCTTCAGAGGATGGAAAGGAAGTGCTCTACGAGGAATTACAGCGTTGTGATCCGGAAACTGCAAAACGTTTGCACCCCAATGATGTGCAGCGGATTATTCGGGCTCTGCAGGTATATCATACAACAGGTACACCACTATCCACCAGTTACGGGAAAAAAAGGCCGCCCGAGGATTGTGAATTCCTTGTTATCATTCTTATGGTACCACGCGATATTTTGTATCATCGGATAAATAAACGGGTTGATAATATGATAGAGCGGGGGTTATGGGATGAATACTGTTCTATCCGTGAAAAGGGGTATACGGAATCAGACCCGGGGATGCAATGCGTCGGGTATAAAGAACTATTTCCCGTAGAACAGGGGACATGGAAGCTGTCTGAAGCACGGGAGAAAATTCAGCGAAACAGCCGTAATTATGCAAAGCGCCAGATAACGTGGTTTACTAATAAGACCATTGGCGAGCATGTCGATATTACCCATCGTGGAGCCTATAAAAATATTAAAGAGAAGATTAAACGATTTCTAATGATGTAATCAAAAAAAACAAGAAAAATTTATATTGTCAAAATTATGCGCACAGTGTATAATGAGGAATATGAGAGGTTTTTTCTGAAGATATATTCCATAGGTATTTGATCATTCAGTAAAAACATATTCTTACCTAATATATCGTATTAATGAATATATAAAATCCAAAAAAACTAACTTACAGCTTGTAATATAAAATAGGTAATTTTTCCTGATTCCTTATAATATCATCATATAATATCATCATATAATATCAATTGACAGGCCGTCTTTTTTAAAGAGTTTCACTACGTGTTTGATAATAAATTCAGGATCTTATCTGTTCATATTTTTTATTTAAAGGAGTAGTTGCAGATGAACGACAACCCACAGTGGCACAGTAATCGTAATCAACATGGAGGAAGTAATTATCGGAAGCAGGGAGAGCCGAGTTATAGTGATAACAAAGGTAAGAATTATAGTCCCAGCGCAAGCTTCAATTATACGAAGAGTGGACGGGGAGGGGGACAGAGCTATCAGCAAAACCCACGCCGCCGGATAGATCGATATAAAAGAGAATCATATAATTCGAATGATAAATTAATCAAGCAGAATGATATAATTATCAGAATTCTTAAAGAAATACGTGATAAACTGATTGGACGGGATCAGGTGTCGAATGATATAGAGCAGGTAAAAACAGAAAAAAATGATCAGGTGGTTGAATCGGTAGAAACAACTCCTGTTTCGGAGGAGGAGTCGCCACAAGAAGCTGAAAAAGAGGTAAAAGAATTAGAGTCTGAATCTCCAGGGCCGGAGGATACATCAGACGAAGAAACTGTTGTGGAAGTCAGTGAACCGGTAGCAGAAGATTCAGATGATAAACCTCAGGAAATTTCGTCTAAATAATTCAAAAGTAATAAAATACAGAAGTTTTTTTTACCATAAACCGATAAATAGTAATAAGGAATAACTGGATATTTATCGGAAGAGGTAAAAATACTAATATACTAATATAGTAATAAAGGTTGTGTCATATGAATATTAACGTTAGTGCCTCAGACGATATTACTGTAATACTACCGGATGATGATATTCGAGTAAAAACACTTATTCAGCTTCGCAAAGTTTTTGAAAGATTGCAGGAGGAACAAATCAGAAAGATCGCAATCAATCTGGAAGCAGTAAATTTTATTGATTCAAGCGGTATCGGTATCCTTCTGAATTTTGCGAAGAAACTGAAAGAGGGCAAGGGTTGTTTGTATCTTTACAATTACAGCGAAGATATTAAAGAGTTACTTGATATTGTTGATCTGGGAGATTTTATTCCGGTATATAAAACGTTTGATGATATGAAACAGGCATTAACAGGTTGAGATTCATGCATAAAAAAAGAAATACTATTAGCAAATGCTGTATACTTCTTGGTTTTATTCTCATTGTAATTATTCATAATGTAACCGGTAAAACCCGGTGGAGTTCACTTCATATTATTCCTGATGCGGATCTTTTTACTTCCGGTGAATTTACCATTGGATTTGACGGCTTTCTTGCAAAAGATACCAGCGAACAACTTGTATTCAAACCGACTATTCCAATTAAATTTGGTATTACTGAATGGGTAAATATAGATCTGGCATATGCAGGGGGAATGGCCCTCGGAATTAAATGCAGGATTCTTGGAGAAACTGCAAAAGCAATGCCCTCTGTAGCGATTGGCGTACATAATTTGTTTAACCATAAAGAGGTTAGCTGGTTCTCCATTGACAGCTCTCAAGCTGATGAAATGGCCGGAGAAATATACCTCGCCATGTCGAAAGGTGTGGATGCAATTAAAACACGGTTCCATCTTGGTTTTCAGACCATTCCTACCAGTAAAAAAGATAAAGCTAATCCCTATTTTGCTATTGAAAAATATTTTGGTCTTGGATTATACACCTCTCTTGAATTTTACCGTAGACAGAAAGAGTTTCACCTGTCACTGTTTGCTAACTGGCGAATCTTAAAAAAGCATCTTGAAATTTCTTTCGGTGCGGTTGATCTACGCTCAATGTTTTTAGATGAGAAAAATAAGTTCTCAGTGTCACTTTCTCCCTTTGATGCGAGCAGGTTCGTTAAACCGGGGGTCTGGATAGGCATCAGGTTCCATGGTGCTTTTGGCCTCGGCAGTAATAAAGGGTTTATGTCTGTTGAAGATAGAATGCGAATTCAGGATGAGACAATTGAATCACTCGTTGGAGAAGTAGACAGTTTAAATGTACGTATGAAGGAGTCATTACTGGTCCTTGATGAAGTACGAGAGAAAATGGGACTGGTTCTTGATAGTGTGATTAATGACCCTACACGACTGGAAAATATCATCTTTGATAAATTGATAGCCCTGAAATCACTCTATCAGGAAGAACCGTTTGATCCGCATAAGGTAAAGCTTCTTAAAAGAGAGATCGCCAGTTTCAGGGACAAAGCGGCACCTTCCCTGGAAAAGCTCTTACTTGAGCAGCAGGTTGATCGCTATATTCGCATGTATAGTGCTGCAATGCTTGGAGATATCGGTAATACAGCTTCATCTGACGTATTACTGAATGTTCTGGCAAGGACGAAAGACCCTGATATCAAGATCGAAATTCTTATTGCCCTCGGTAAGCTGAAAGAAACACGGGCAATGTACCTGTTGGAGCAGCTTGCAAATTCTCCAAACGATGCTATCGCTATTACCGCTCAGGAAGTACTACTCAGATTATCAGAAGAAACCGGTGCAGACATTACATCAGGATTAAAAATGAGGAGAATAGCAGTTGATGAGGAAAAGAAACTTACTGCAAAACCCAAAGGTGTAATCCCGGACAGTCTCTATATGCCGGATACGGTAAAGGCTAAGACCACTTCCGAGGATGCTGCGAAATCCACTAAACCAGAGACTTCTTTCGAAGAAGAAGATATCCAGACTGGTAAAAAAGATACGGTTACCGTTGAAGTAGAAGAAGTTGAAGTAGAAGAAGAGGAAGAAGTAGAGGAAGAGGTGGCTGCTGGACAAGATACGGCGAGTGTGAAAGAAACGGAAGTTTCTAAAAAGATTGAAGACTCTAAAGAAGCTGCAGAAGAAAAACCACCGGAAAAAGAAGAAGATATAAAAGAAAAGAAGAAGGAAGAAAAAAAGGAAGAGAAAAAGAAAAGAGATAAAAAAGAGAGAAAGAAAAAAGAGAAGGATAGAAAAGATAAAGATTCAGAGAAGAAAGATAAAGGAAAACGTAAGGAAGAGCGAAAAAAAGAAGATAAAAACTGGTAACAATACTATTGTATCTCAAATATAATATTAAGGGGCTTTCGTAACTACTCAGGTGGTGTAACATTTTTAGTGTCATTGCGAGCGTAGCGAAGCAATCTCATCTTTTCGAATGCAGGAGATTGCTTCGCTGCGCTCGCAATGACGCTTTATGCGAAGAATACCTGAGTAGTTACGGGCTTTCTCGAAAGAGACGGCCCTTTTTTAATGGTTAAAAAGACATTATGGGAGAATATACCGTTTATATAAGTCGTGTTTCAAATAGATCTTATGCACATAGGATTGTGTTTCTTCCGGGAGGAGAGGATGTACTTTTTTCCATGTTATCCGATTATCCTTGGTGCTGTATGATTTAAGAACCCGTCCCCGTCCGGCATTATAACTTGCTAATGCAAAGCCAAGACGATTATAATCCTTTGATTGTTTTCCCCAGAGACTGTACATTCGTTGATTATACAGGCATCCTACCGCAATGTTCATTTCCGGATTGATCATGGTTTTCGGATCGAATCCCATAAATTTAGCAGTGCTGGGCATTATTTGCATAAGTCCGAGTGCGCCGACATGGCTTTTCGCTTTATTCTTAAAGTTACTTTCGGCATAAATCTGGGCTGCTATAAGACGCCAGTCGAAACCATAGCGGCGAGCCATTTTTTTAATGATGGGATCATAGTCGGAAATTCTTCGCAGATTTGGCCTTTTGAAGAAATCAAGATCGCTTTTCAACCATTTCTGAGCATTAAAATGAGGATTTTGAGTGGCCTCAATAAGGATAGGATTTTTTCTGTTGGTAACTATTTTCTCCTTTAAATGTAAGAGTGCTTCCTGAGAACGTTTGGGACTATTTGTATCATTCTGTGAAGATGCCGGGCTATCGGATTCTGATTGATTCATGTTCATCTCTGTTTCTGATGAACAACTGAGAAATACCGAAGAAGAAGCTATAATAAATAATAGATACAGTTTTTTAAATGAAATCTGTATTGAGGAAATAGGTACGGAACTAATTAGTGTCTGTCCGGAAACTACCTTTTTAACGTCATTCCCGCATGTTTCTGGCGGGAATCCAGTGTTTTTGGACAAATAGAGGCATGGATTCCCGACAGAAACATGCGGGAATGATGTTTTCGGACAAGCGCTAATTGGAGAACTGATTCTCATAGGGCATCGATACCGGTATATAAGTACAGGTTACATTTGTCCAATAACATAGGCAAGGCCGCCAAAAATTGTTGCGATCATTATGGCCCAACCCCAGTTTTTATTTTGAGTAATTTCTTCACGAATATCGACTTTATCCATGAGATCAAAAGCACGCCAGGCCAGGAAACAGCCAACTGCATAGGTGAGTGCTCTGAGGATAGTATAGGCGAAATTAATTACTGTGGTGATAAGTAAATCTTTATTCATAAGAAGCTCCTTGATGAAAGATGAGATAGAATTTAGCAGTAGTATGTGCGTAGTTATTTTGCTTGTGAATAAAAGTATACCATGAAAATTGAGTGTGTGCAATAATCTCTAGCATCTGTTATTTATCAGTGGAAGAATTTATCTTTATAAGCCATAATTAAATATCAGCAGAAAGGTGTTATAATGATTTCCGCAACACAAATAAGAAATGGCATGGTAATAATGCATAATAATGAACCTTATAAGGTGGTAAAATTCAGGTTTACCATGTCGGGCAGGGGCTCAAATTCAATTCCAGTGAAGCTTCGTAATCTTCTCACCGGGCAGCAGGCTGAAGTACGGTTCCGTTCTGATGATAAAGTCGAAAAAGCTTTTATCAGTGAAGATGAGTATGAGTATCTTTATCAGGATGCGGAGGAATACTGGTTTATGAACAATGAATCCTACGAGCAGATTGCTTTCAAGAAAGAAGATGTTGAAGATGTTATCGGGTATTTGCTCCCTAATACATCTTGCAATGTACAGGCATATAATGGGAAACCCATTGGTGTCAGTGTTCCCAATACGGTTCAGTTAAAAGTGGTTGAAACAGAGCCTTCGATCAAAGGTGCAACAGCATCGGGAAATGTACCGAAACCGGCACAACTTGAAACGGGAATTACAATCCAGGTGCCAATGTTTGTTGAAACAGGAGATATAGTTATTATAAACACAACAACGGGTGAATATCAGGGACGCCCGGGGAAGCAGTAGGGTATAGTATTATGATCACAAAACAGGAATTGCACGCGGCTATTGTTACTATTGAGCAACACATTAAAGACTGTGAAGAGGCTAAGGAAAAGTACAAACATGACACTGTGCAATTAAAAAAATATTCAACTCAGATGTTTGAAAGAAAGGTTAAACTGCAGGTATTGCATTATGCAAAGGTCC
>CBDVBE010000324.1:0-7925 GCA_965372145.1 uncultured bacterium
AATTATTTGAATTCAATCCACGCATCTCAATCCTGACTGAACCCTGCAATTTATAGAATCTTACCCGGTGTTGGTGAGAATTATTACCTTTTTGAATAAAAGTAACCAGAGAATCCAGCACAACACTGTCAACCGGACTGTATATATCAAAATTCTTACTGCAGCTTACTTTCCAGTACCATGTACCCCACTCCAGATCAATGTCAGGGGTATAGGATGTATCACTCATCGGAACCGTAGTTGCATTATTGAAATTCACGTTATCCGCAAGTAACATTTTATAGGAATCAGCATCCTGGACCGGGTGCCACGCGAAAGTCGGTTTTTTATCCGCAATTGCCCCACCATTATATCTGATAAGGAACGGAATGGTATCGGGCAAAATGATGAAGTGACCGACATCAGACCAGTCGTTTACAAGATTTGATTTAACGCGCCAGTAGATATCACCAATGGGAAGGGCTTCGAAGGGTATAAAACTTGTATCACTTATCGGTAAAGACATTATGGTGCTGCTGAAATCATTGTTATTATCAATTTCAACTGTATATGAGAGAGCGTTTTCCACCTTGAACCATAGAAGTACCGGTTTCGTCTCAATCGTTAATTCCGAATCGAATGGAATAAGTACCGGTACTCTGATGTCTTTAATTTCAAAGGTGCTTATATTCGAATATTCAGAGCTGCCGGATTTTACCCGCCAGTATATCATGCCTAACGGAAGATCGGCCTGACAGGTATACGAGGTATCAGTAACCGGAACATCTACTTCGGTTGTTGTAAAAAGGGAATCTGCCGCTACCTGGAGCGTGTATGAGACAACCGGCACCGGCGGTTTGTGCCAGTACAATGTCGGTTTTTGTTCATAGGTAGGGCTGTCATATGGTATCAATACCGGAACTCTTTTATCCTTGATAGTAAAAGTACCCGTTTCTGACCAGTTGGCACTGTCAGCCTTTACCCGCCAGTAAATAGTATCTACCGGCAATTCAATTGGTGACGTGTACTGGGTGTCTGGTACTGAAACAAAAATAATCGGAGAAGTAAATGAAGTACTCAAACCAATCTGAATATAGTACGTTGTAACGTTTACGGTTGGTTTAAACCATTGCAGAGTCGGCTGCTGCTCGTATGTCGGGCTGGGATATGGTATCAGCTCGGGTATTGGATCCTGCCGCATTGATCGTTCTGCACCATACGGAACAGATGCAAAGAACAAAAGGAAAAACATGATACTTACTATCCGTTGTCTTTCCTGTAACTGGTTACTAAGAGTTGCGTGTCCCTTCATAGTAATCATCCTTTATCGAGAGTTTTTTATACCAATAAGTGTTTTCTGCATATCTTTTGTGCCGTCAGGTGCGGTGAATATTACAACTGCAACGTAGGCACCGCCTGCGACAAAACGCTTTGACCGGTTAGTTAATGGCCAGGTTCCCAGTGAACATTGTCTGCCGGCAGGAAACCTTTTCCCCTCTTCCGAGATAATCTCCGCCATGAGATTACCAAATGGGTCAAATACCTTCACTACGGCTTGAGCGATATCCTGTTTCGGCGTTACAATGAATTCCACCTGGCGGTCAATGGTTTTACACGCCGGATTTGGTGTAACAAATAGCTCACCCAATGTTACCGGGGCATCATCGTTGTCATCGCCCAGAATTGCGACAATCTTACTGATTGTAAAGAGACTGTCACTTTCATCAGCGGGAAAATCATCCTCAGCATCACTGACCCGGACTTTGCAGAATTCAGTCAGCGCAATCGGCAGTTCCCAGCTATAAGTACTGGTATTTGGCGCACTGCCGGTGATAATCTCCCAACTCGAACCACCGGTTGTGGAGAATTCTATCTTTACACTGTCAAGGTTCCCCAGGGTAGTCCAGGTAATTTCCTGTGTTGTCTGAATCTGCCAGGTCTCTCCCCCGTTGGGGCTCACTACGGTAAGCCCCGCACCTTTAACTTCCAACCGTGCGGCAACGCTGGTATCACGGCCCCCGCCATTTCTCGCTATACAGGTGTAATTCCCGGCATGTGCCGATGTTACTTTCTGTATCGTATATGTTGACGCGGTAGCGCCGTTGATATTGAATCCGTTTTTCTGCCACCGGTACGTGATAGTATCCGATCCGGATGCACCAATGCTGAAAGAAGCCGAATCCCCTTCATATACGGTCTGGGAGTCCGGATGGTCGGTAATCGCCACAGTCTCTTTCATAACTAAACGGGCAGTGTTACTGGTATCAACACCGGCTATATTAGAAACAATACACCGGAAATACCCGCTATCGCTCATCGTTAATGAATCCAGGGTTAACAGTGGACTTGTTTGGTTTGTAATATTCACACTATTTTTCTGCCACTGGTACGCTAGTGGTGCGGTACCAGTAGCAAGTACGCCGAAGGTGATTTCATTACCGGTCCAGCCGATCGAATCTTTCGGGTGTTGAATAATGGTAGCGGGCCCATTCACCGATAACAGTGCGATATTACTGTTGACGCTGCCCCCACCATTTGACACTCTGCACCTGTAAAACCCGGCATCGCTCATGGCAACAGAAGGTATAGTGTAGGTTGCGCTGGTTGCACCGGAGATAGTAATGTTATTCTTCTGCCACCTGTAAATGATCGGTTCATGTCCTGCAGCAGTCACACTGAATGTGGCACTCTCTCCAACATTTACTACCACCGGAGACGGTTGGCCGGTAATATACACGGTTTGGAATACCGACAATTTTGCAGCAGCACTGGTATCTTTACCGCCACCATTTGAAACGACACATCTGTAATATCCCACGTCAGCCAGGACAGCATCGTCTTTGATATATCTACGTCCTGTTGCGCCCTGAATATCGACATTATTTTTCTGCCACTGGTAGCTGAGCGGGGCTGTACCGCTCGCGCTCATTGTAATGGTAATTCTTCTTCCGGTATATACGGTATCGTTAGCTGGATGCTGGGTAACTATAGCCGGACCGTTAACTGTCAGGGTTGCCGAACCGCTGATATCACTTCCACCGCCGTTTGTCGCAATACATCGATATACTCCTTCATCAAAGGGTGTCACAGAACCTATTGTCAACGTGGGATTATTGGGGGCTCCCTGCAGGTTGGCATTATCCTTCTGCCATTGGTAATTTATCGGTGCATGCCCTTCAGCGGTAATACTGAAGCTGACACTCTCATTGGGCCACACGGTTACGTTTGAAGGATGCTGGGTAACGCGCACGGTCTGGTATACGGTCAATGTCGCAACATTACTGGGAACACTCCATCCAAGGCTGGTAACCATACACCGATAGTCTCCGGCATGCCCTAAATTTAAATTGTTTCGGGTGAAAGTCGTACCAGTTGCACTGGTATTAACCCATGCACCTTGAAGTTTCCGCTGCCACCGATAGGTAAACGAGCCGTTCCCACCGCTTGCCCCGATAGTGAATGTTGCATTCTGGCCGGTATATTTTGCTACAGAGGTAGGTTGTGGATTAATAATAATCGGCGGATGTACCCTGAATGTGGCATCATCGGAGTCGGTATTGCCTTCCGGATCCGTTGCAGCAAAAGTAACAGTTTCTGCACCTGTCCATCCTGATGCGTAGGTAATTTTTGTAGCAGTAGGATCGGTTACATTTACAGTAATGTTACTCCCTCCAGTTGTCGTCCAAGTGATCTGATCATCTGGAGTATCTGCATCTGAAACAAATTTATTTAAATTAATATTAGCAAATCCTTGAGGTGTCACAACGGATCGGTTTGAAATATTGGAAACAACAGGCGCTGCACGTACTGTAAAGGTTGCATCATCAGAATCTTTATTCCCCTCCGGATCTTCTGCAGTAAACGTCACCGTTTCAGTTCCAGTCCAGGTGCCATACGTTATAGTCGCTTCCCGATTCCCATCTATTGTGATTGTAAGATCCGAAGCGTTGGTCGTCCAGGTAATCTGATCATCCGGAGAGTCTTCATCCGTCACATACCCGTCAAGACTAATCATGGCAAAACTTTCTCCTTCATTTATTGTCTCGCCGGGAATATCAGAGACTACGGGTACGGCCGTTACCTTAAAGGTTACATCATCAGAACCGGTGTTACCCTCCGGATCTTCAGCAGTAAAGGTTACCGCGTCACTCCCTGTCCAAGTTCCGTACGTTATTGTTGCTACTCGATTCGCATCTATTGTTACCGTAACATCCGAAGCATTAGTCTTCCAAGTTATCTGATCATCAGGAGTATCAACATCGAGTACAAAATCATCAAGATTTATTGTTTGAAACATCTGGCCCTCAACAATGGTTTGATCCGGGATATCAGATACTTTGGGAGCAGCGTTAATCGTAAAAGTCGCATCATCAGTATCTTTATTCCCCTCCGGATCTTCCGCGGTAAACGTTACCGTTTCAGTTCCCGTCCAATTACCATAAGTTATTGTGGCTTCACGGGCTATAATTGTCACCGTCAAACTACTCTGTCCCGTCGCAGTCCAACTTATCTGGTCGTCAGGAGTATCATCATCTGTCACATACCCATCAAGGCTAATCTTTACAAAACTTTCTCCTTCGTTTATTGTCTCATCAGGTATGTCAGAGACTACGGGTACGGCAGTTACCTTAAAGGTTGCATCATCAGAACCGGTGTTACCCTCCGGATCTTCCGCGGTAAAGGTTACCGTTTCACTCCCTGTCCAAGTACCGTACGTTATTGTTGCTACTCGATTCACATCTATTGTTACCGTAACATCCGAAGTATTAGCCTTCCAAGTTATCTGATCATCAGGAGTATCAACATCAAGTACAAAATCATCAAGATTTATTGTTTGAAACGTCTGGCCCTCAACAATGGTTTGATCTGGGATATTAGATACTTTGGGAGCAGCGTTAATCGTAAAAGTTGCATCGTCAGAATCTTTATTCCCCTCCGGATCTTCCGCGGTAAACGTTACCGTTTCAGTTCCTGTCCAAGTACCATAGGTTATTGTGGCTTCACGGGCTGTTATTGTCACCGTCAAACCACTCTGTCCCGCCGCAATCCAACTTATCTGGTCGTCAGGAGTATCATCATCTGTCACATACCCGTCAAGGCTGATCTTAGCAAAACTTTCTCCTTCGTTTATTGTCTGGCCAGGCACATCGGAAACTACCGGAACTGCATATACGGACAATGTGGCAGCATCACTGGTAAGAGTCGTACCTGCCCCACCATCGTCAATAACTACACACTTATAGTCGCCAGCATTACTCAATGCCACTCCGTTTATTGTATAATCGCTGTTGTCGGGAGCAGCCGGAATATCAACATCGTCTTTCTGCCATTTATATTGGTAAGGTGTTGTACCACCCGATACTCCCACACTGAAAGTGACATCCTCCCCCACCACCTTTGTCTGTGATTGTGGATGCTGAATAATTTCCAAGTTCTGCGCTAATACTGTCTGTACTCCTATAAAAAACAACAATACTAAACAAGCGACTATTTTATTCATACCATCTCCTTAATTATAGTTTTCATTTTATCGTATAACGGCAACCATCCCGGCAAACACCTTACTCCCTATTGCTACACGCACACAATAGGTGCCGTCTGGTACCTGGTGTCCGGCAAGGCCCGTGCAGTTCCACTGCACTGTATGCAGACCTGCATTTTTTATCTCATTGGTTATTATTTCTGCAATCAATTTTCCCTGGAGAGAATATATCTCCAAAGACACCTCTTCTCTTTGCGCGAGAAGGAGAGTCACTGTCACCGTGTTGGTGACATCGTTCACATTCATGCCTGCAAGAACAGTGGCCGCAGACAACTCCGTCTGATTTGTTATGCCCACATTTGGATTATAAATCGAAAACGGTGCGTCGCTGACATCAAAAACAGATTCATTTGCGGCACTACTCACTTTGACGAGACACTTTTCTGTCACCAGGTCAGGCACATAAAAATTGAATATCCCGGTGTTAAGGGTTTTTGCAGTAAATACCATCCATGAATCGCCATTATCTTTAGAGAGCTCTACTTTCACGCTGTCAATCAGGCCATAGGTGCTCCAGGTAATCTGTTGTCTTGTCCCGACCTTTAATGAGTCACCGCCATTGGGAGACGTAACGGTAATTTTCTGTATCTGAATAATTCTAAATGTTGAATCACTCATATCGTATGGTCCACCCTGTTTAACATCACCAACCCGTATTCTGCATTCTTCTGAAGACACATCAGGCACAGTCCAGGCATACGTCCCGGTAGACCCAGAATTCGGCACACCAGTCGCCACCAGTTCCCATTTATTTCCATTATCTGTTGTCAGATGTATCTTGACACTGTCAACATCCCCGGTTGAAGTCCAGGTGATATTGGTTGAAGCACCCGCAGCAAGAACGCCACCACCGTTTGGGGCGGTTACCGTGATTTTCGCGTTTCCTGCATTACTTACTGTATACATGGCAAGTACCAATGCAAACAGCAAAATGAGGCTGGACTTCATAGTTCCTCCGCGCATAGCGCCGGTTATGTTCTTCATTTTTGTACTTTCTCCGTTACATTATTTGTCACTGTTATTTCTAACCCTTCCGACCATGCGGAAACAACATCGGGATATACTGAACAGCGAGCCTGTACTTTTATAGTATATACTCCCTGTTCAGACCAGGAGTGATATGCCGTTGAAGTAAACATCCAGTCCGACATAGAGTTATCCCCCCAGTCAAACCGGTATTGTACGAGATGGCCATTACCGCAAGCTATACTATCTGTCTGGAAAAAGAAAACCGTTTCTTTGGGAATGTGTGTATCACCCTGCGGTTTCGCAGGTGTCTGCACCACTGCCAGCGGATCATATTTTGTGCTGATTGAATCAGAGTTCCCGGCTGCATTATAAGCCATTATCATATAATAATAGACTGTAAGCGGGTTAATAGAAGCGTTGTCAGTTACTGTTTGCTGATCCGCCGCAACCGTATCAAGAACGATATAGGAAGAATCGTTATTGGCGCTTCTTTTGATTATAAACCCGTTCTCATTGCTGGATTTATCCTCCCAGGTAAGTTGTATCGTCGTGCTGTCAAGAGCCTTGACAGTGAGATTCTCCGGCGTCCATGGGGTAACCTGACTGGCGGTAATGGTAATCGTGGTATCAGTTGACGCACCGGAAAATATCTGTACGCCGGAATAGATTACCTTTCCATCACCGTCAACACCCTGAATTGTCAAAGTAAACTGAGTATTTATCGGTATCAAGGTTGAAAGAGTCCCTGATCCTTTCTCATAATCAAACGTTTGCTGTATTGTGTCATTCTGAAAGGTAACGGTGACAACAATAAAGGCGACATTATCCGGTGAGACTTGTGTCGAAGCCTCTTTAAACACCACCGCAGGCCGTATCAGAATATGGTCGGAATCCGTACCGTTTGGAATAGTATGCATTGCACAGGAAGTCATGAATACTGCAAGAATTATAATGATTTTTAGTATCCTTCGTAACATTTTATATCCTCTTATTTAGAATGATGCTTCGGCTTTACTACCATTCAACTGTCAGGAAAAAAGAGTCCTGAACAGGCTCCTCTCCGTCATCTTTCGATTTCAATATGATAACAACAGGAATAGCAATAGCAGCACTTACTCCAGTCGTGACCGCAGTAATAATACCACCTTTTCTCTTTTCCTGTTTTTTTTCTTTTTCTGAAGTACCTTTTTTTAGTGCAACCTTTTTCTCCTCAGTTTTTTCCTTTTTTACCACCTTTTCTTTTTCAAGCTTCTGCTTTTTTCTTGTTTTTTGCTTTTTCTTTTCCGGTTCAGCTTCAGCAAGTTCTTCCTTTTTAGCCTCCTCCTCTTTCACTACCTTCTTCTCTGGTGCTTCCTCTTTTACTTCTTTTGTTTCTTTCTCAGGTTTCGGAGTTGGTGTGACAAGAGCTGATTATGACAATAGTGCTGATGATGGC
>CBDVBE010000325.1:0-7910 GCA_965372145.1 uncultured bacterium
TATCTTATTCATTAATACAAGTAAGGTTTAACCTGTAAATCAAGTTTACTCCCGTAATCAGCCAGAAACTTCGGTGTAATAATAATATCCTCTCCTGAAAAAATCTTCAGTTCCGCACCGTCCTGTACCGTCACATTGTTATGGAGAAATGCCTCATCTTTAATATAAATATCGCTGAAATCTGTGAAAGAAGTATCAGTTATATTTCCGGTTATGTAATCAAAATAAGGTTTATAAGCTTTGGATTTCAATGTTCCTGCGCCGGAAAATGAATATGTGCCATCTCTATCAAACTTTGAAAGGAATCTATTTTGAGCAAGTTTACGAAAAGCTTCACCAAAGCAGTCACCATTATTCAATGACTCTACATAAATATCCTTTGTCCAGTTCACATAATCCGACGAACTCGCTCCCAGGGACGTAAGTCCTTTATAGGCCATTGCATATAGATTTCCGAGGCAATTGACTTCATTATATTGGCTTATATGGCACGCCTGCAGAAGGAAGAACTTCGATTTCGAAGGGCCTCCGTCGTCAACCATGTTCAAAAAACCCCTGCCGTAATCATGGCCGGTTTGAAAACCCGGGTCGCTGTCATCTATAATAATCGGTATACCGCCATTAAGAGGTACCAGCTTAACAGCATCTGCTACTGCAGTATCATTATCTACCGCTGTGCTGTGATGGTTTGCATTAAAAGTGATATCGATTCGTTGCCCATAACGCCAGACAACCGGTTTTATATCAAGCTTCTGCCAGTAACTGCCCGGCGTGTCATCAGGAGGATAATCAACACTCTGGTCTATCAAGCAACCGCATCTGTCAGGTTTCTTATGATTTACAAATACATTTATATATGATTGGTCATTACCGTCTTTTGGTTTATACCACATATATACATCATATTCCCCTTCAGGGTGGGATATAGTATCGAGAAGCGTGTCTACCCATACTGCCATGTTGTCTCCATAATCATGAGATACCTTATCGCGGTTTCTGGTTATCTTCGCGGTTCCTCCATAAGCCCAGTTAAATGAAGTATCTACCCATAAAGAACAATTGCTGAAATTGCCGAACCCTCCGCTATAGGGAATGCATGCTTCCCCCCGTTGATCGAACACATGCCCCCCTGGTCCCGAATGCTCGAACAGGCTTGCCCATTCGTATCCACTTGTATCGCTGTAATACTCAGGATACGTGTTGACCGTGTCGTGTGCAGGCCCGAACCGCTGCCCTTTATACGAACCGCTGTGAATGTTTCCGTATGGCCCTGCCTGCAACTGCGACTGCCATTTGAACGAGTGGGCGTCCTCAAGCACAAAATGGCGCAGCCAGGATGTATTCAGCAAATCCAAACGCAAATATTTGTTAAGTATCCTGATGTTCGTTGCCGGCGTAAAATCGCTATAATTAAGAGTTGTAAAGTTGTTCGTGCCGATTGAAAAGGCGCGAGGAGGTATCTTTGAAACATCCCTCATTCTTGCATGAACCCTGTCCAGATAATTATTTATTATTTCGTGGGATGTAAGGAATGAAGTGTCAGCCCACGGTTTAGCCTCCTCTCTGAGAAATTCTATATTTTCCGTATAGATACGAGAAACCCATATATCCAGTGTGGTATCGCCTTTATCAAGATCATAATAATTGCGGTTAAACCAGGGATGCGCGGCTAGTGTCGTATCAAAAGTTGTATCCACTCCGATAACAGTATCAATTATAGTGTCATAGGTCGGATATGTCCATATTCTCAGATCTGATATATAAGACTGCCCCTTTTCTTTATTCCAAATATCCATATAATAATAATCAACCGGATACACGCTATAATCTTCGCTTTCCCCGTATGCAAACATTGGAATGGGCAGATTTCCTATTAATACGGCTCCCTTTAATGTATCTCCGCTCTGTATCGCATTGTAATATTCCGCTGATAAATAATCCCACAGGCGTTTGCATCCATTCCTCCCTGTATCTCCTGGAAGTATTTCAAAAACGAGAGTGTCAACACTATCACCTTCAACTTCCTGAATATCAGTTATATACTGCTCCAGTTTCTGATATCCTGTGCTGTCACCATAATACTCATTATCAGTCACAATAAGTACCTTTGCCAATAACGACAATACCGTTATTAATAATAATATCTCGATCTTCAATGTTATTCTACTCATAACCGCCTCCCTTCTCTACAATTGCATCCCTTGTCGCAGAAACATATCCGCGTATTTCCAGGCATTTCGATTTCCTTCGTGACGGGTCCTCTTCAATATCGTCAGGTATTCCGGCTATTATTTTATCAAGTCGCTGTTCAATTTTGTCAAGTTTTTCAATACAGGTTGAGTCTCCGTACTGGGTTAATGCTGTTAAAAGAATTTCAAATTCATTACTGAGCATATAACTCTGCGAATTTAAAAAAAGATGAGGAATGTATGTTTCCGCACTTACTCCACCGATCTTACGCAATGCATGCAAAACGGCAGTCCTTACAATATCCGCATCCGCGGGAAACCATTTTGTTGCATTGTTATAAATCTCCGCCAGCCTGTCAGCATATTCATCAAGGTGATAACGTCCTGTTAACACAGCAGCCTCTTTTATTAACAGCGGTCTGTATGAATTAAACGCATCATCAAGAGCATCATATACCCAGTCAGGCATATCAGGCGGCAGTCCCCGTCTTTTCAACCAGCCGGTCAAATCTTTCAGTACATACCTGCGTACATAATCGTTATTATTTTCATAGAACGATTTCAGCGAGTCAGAATCCGGGATACATCCCATATCCTCTCTGACGCCTGCCTGTGAGATGAAAAAATGAGCTGACAACAGTATGGTTACATAACACATACAGCATGCCCAGTCTAACTGTTTGATTTTCTTTTTCATAAACACTCCCGGTTAATACGGTTACGGTCAGGGTTATGACGCCCGTTCCGGTTACGTCTATCGTTTTACCAATTCTCAATTCGCTATTCGCTAATCGTCATTCTCTTTTCTATTTTTTTATTTTTTAATTTTATTTTGCATTAACCATTTTGCAATTTGCACTATTTATTACTCTTCAGTTTCTCAACTCTCTTCTCAAGCTGAAATATATACAAATAAATTTCCTCGAGTTTTTGCAGCAGTTTCGCGCTCATCTCCCCGAGGTCCAGTCCGCTCTTTTTTATCTCTTCGGCGGAGGGTATTTGCGGCAGCCTGCGATTTTCTTTTATAAACGACTCAAGCTCGTCAAGTGTTTTCAGGTTATAATTTTTGTCTTTAAACACAAAATCGGGGAACACTTCCTGGGTGACCCGTACTTTTTGTGCGACTGTGTTGTCCGTGCGCATGTTCTTTTTGATTTCAATTCCTCTTGCAGTAACTTTATTTCCGTGTATTTTATCCGCGTATAATTCATTTCTTAAAATTTTCGTACTTCCAAGACTGATATAATCGTGGGCAACCATGCATTTTTCATTCCCGCCGAGTTTATCCAGGACATAGACGTCTCCGTATATATCGGCGCCGTCGCATAATTCCGTGTTGCCGTACAATCGTGACCTGCCGTCTACTTTCATATTATCGAGAGTATCGCATTCTGCCGGGGCTTTCCAGGCTGTAGTACCGCTCTGATAAGTAGGAGACAACTCGAAACTTGTATCAATAACTATAATCAAAGGATTTGTCTCAGTCGAGGCAGAATCGCCCCAGTCAACCAGTTCATATCCGGAATCGGGGATTGCTATCAGCCGTACGGTATCCCCTTCAGGGTATTCCAAATCCACACTATGTCCATAAATATGGTTATAAGTTTCCACATTTCCGTCAGGTGTATATTCAACCGCGATACTCCCGTTCCCGTACAACTGTAATTTTAACGTATGGAGTTCGACTTCGTTAAATACCGGATCCACCGTCATATCCTCATCGACGATAATTTCTACGACCGGGTTTTCAGGGCTTCCTGCAATGCCGTCCCAGTGTGAAAACCGGTATCCCGTATAAGCCTGCGCTTTTAACGTTATTCCAGCACCGCAGGTATAATCAAAGTTTATGCTGTGACCGTCGTTCCAGTCAAAGGTGCCTACCGTACCGTCCGGAAGGGTGTCAACTATCACTTTACCGGTTTGATGTAATTGAATCTGCAGATTGCACTCATCTTCGTAACATTCACTTATAGGAATTTCTTTCCAGTAAATGGGATGGGGCGGCGGCCAGTACCAGATCATGACCAGGGCTTCCCATGCTTTTCCGTTATGCAGCACCCGGTCGCCGGGATCGTAGTAAGTCGTACCATCCCACTGCGGGCATATTTGTGCAAACGGTACCCGCGTCATCATCAGTAAAAACATACTCAACAGAAATAATACCTTACGCATGAAATACCATCCTTCCTATTTTTTATCGGATTCAAGATCGTTCAGACGTTTATGCAGTTGTATAAGGTAAAGCATTGCCTCTTCTGTCTGCTGCATAAGTTTCGAATACATATCGGCCGCATCCACCCCTTTGCCTTTCACCTCTTCGGCTGAAGGCATACGGGGAAGCCGGCCGTTGTTTTTTACATATTTTTCCGTTTTTTCAATGCTTTGCAAACGGTAATTATTATCAAAGACAAAGTCGGGAAACTCCTCCATGTCAACACGGGTGCGTTCGGTGACAATGGTGTCGGCCGTCGTGGTGTTATATACATACGCGATGTCCGACTTGACTAAGTCGCCGTCCACCGCAGGGGCGTATAAATAATTCCTCAGGATATTGGTATGTTCCAGTACAATACGGTTTTTTTCAATACTGCACCGTTCAAACACGCTGCCCCGCTTGTCCTTTACAATAATAGTACCCCTTTCTTCCAGATCGTCCTGAATTGACGCTTTGCCGTAAAACCTCGATCTCCCCTGCACTTTAATATGATCGCCGCTGTAACACTGCGCAGGTAATTTAAACAGCTCGCTCGCTATATCAAAGGTAGTAAAAAATTCATAATCATTGTAGCTGAACAGTATATGGACGGTATCCGTGGTGGTATTAGCCGGATCGCCCCAGTCTATAAGCTCATATCCCGGATCCGGATTTGCCGTTAAAGTAATATCGCTTCCTTCATAGTATTCAAAAATGACACTTTTCTGATCCGCCGGATCAAATGTTTCTACTGTACCGTCAGGAAGGGTGTCAACCGTTAACGTGCCGTTACTTCCAAGATGAACCGTTAACGAACTTTTTTGCAGCTTATGGAATCTACAATTAATAGAAGTATATTTTTCAACGGTAACTTCGATTGAAGAACTGGATGAAGTAAAATTTGAATCGATCCATACACTCCACTCTTCGAAAGCATATCCGGCATTATTCATCTCAGTTAGTGTTACCGTTTCAACCTGGTCGAATTCAAGATACACAATTGTATCCGGACCGAACACACCAATTGTATCGTCAGGATAGGTAACAACGCTCACTTTTCCACCAGGCCAGATATCAAGACTCATAACTATCGTGTCCGGCATATAACATTCCATGAATGGCACCTGTTCCCAGTAGATAGGATGTGGCGGCGGCCAGTACCATATATGTACCAGTGCTTCCCAGGCTTTTTCCTGGTAAATTACACGCTCACCGGGTTGATAATGGGTCGTATCGTCCCACTCCACACAGGATTGTGTAAAAGCAACTCCATTCGCCATCAGAAAAAAGAAACTGCATAGAATCAATAATCTTCGCATAAAATACCGTCCTTCCGTAATGCACTATATATCCTGTTTATTGATAGCACCCTGCACACCCTCCATTAACAAAAGGAAAAATTGTACAGCATACCATCACCGGTTACCGGCCCTCTTCGTCAGACTCCAGTTCACTGATCTCTTTGTGAAGCCTGAAAATGTAAAGCATAGACTCCTCAAGCTTCTGCAAAAGCTTTTGATACATATCACCGATATACAATCCGTTTTCCCGCACCTGTTCTTCAGAAGGCATGCCGGGAAGCCTGCCCTCCTTACGGATACTGTCTTCCAATTTATTGATAGGTAATAAATCATAATCATTTGCAAATACGAAATCCGGAAAAGAATCAATGGTAACCTCAAGCCGCTTCGAAAAAAGAGTATCTGTTTCTATCGTACCATGTACCCGTATATTATCAGCAGTTAATGCATCGCTTTGTACCGTAGAACTGTGCACACTGTCACCCCGGATTTCCGTGTTCCCAAGTGAAATAGAGTTGTTGGACAGCACGCATTCCTCAGGCCCGCCGTCCCCGTCCTTTATTCGTAAAATTCCCTTTACCTCGAAATTATTGAAATCCTCAACCTTGCCGGATAAACGGGACAGCCCCTCAATTTTCAGATTATTACCTTCATTGCATTGCGATGGTAATTTGAACACTGTACTCGTTGGTTCGTATGTAGGATAAAGTATCATACTCTTCTCAAATACAATATCCAGTGTGTCTGTTTTAGTCTGTGCACTATCACCCCAGTCGACAAGCTTGTATCCGCCGTCGGGAGTCGCTGTCAATTGAGTATAGGCTAATGCGTTATAAGCAAAAGAGACGCTTCTCCCTCTGCTTGGATCGAATGTTTCTGTAGTACCGTCAGGCAGGGTGTCAACTGTAAGACTGCCGTTACTTGCCATCCATACGGATAAAGTGCATTTTTGCCATTTCACCACCGGAGAAATATGTTTGTACGAACTATCATTGTTTAACACTACCTCTATTTCAGGTGTAGCAATCATATCAGGTTTCCAACAGAAAAATTCATACCATGGATCAACTTCTATGCTCATGCTTATCATGTGTTCCCCCTCTGAGGACGGATATTTCAGTCTTACTTTATATATTGTATCCCCGCCAAAGGTTTTCTGGCTTCCGTCGGGCATTGGGTTGATTGTTATCTGTGAATGTTCAAAATCGTCTATATCCAAAACATACGCATGTTCGAAAAACGGGTCGAAAAAAGTATCTTCCTCGTCAACGGTTATGGTAATTGAAGAGTCGGTATATGTATCGGTTCCGTCGAACCAGTGTTTGAAGATGTAATCCCAGAAAGGATCGGCAGTTAACGTTATACCACTGCCGCATATATAAGTTAGATTCAAAGTATGGCCGTCGCTAAAGTCAAATTTTCCGGTATAACCGTCGGGTGTGGTATCAACAATCACCCTGCCGCCCAAATGTAATGGAATCGTCAAATTGCATTCACTACATTCCATTATTGGAATTTCTTCCCAGTATTGGGTATTTGTCGGCGGGTGATACCATATTGCATCAACAATTACTTTATAGGCTTTTCCATTTTCAGTATATAAAACCTTTTCACCGTTACTGTAATGAGTTGATTCGTCCCAGTCAGGGCACAATTGTGCAAAAGAGATGCCCATGGCCGTAATTAAATAAATACTACTCATCAACAATACTCTGCACATTTTCTTCCATCCTTTCAAAATTATTATATCTCTATGCCTTAATATCTTATTTTTCAGTGATACTTAAGGATTCATCTGACATACTTTGGAATATAGACTAAATAAATATTTGATTTGCTGTTTTTATTAATAAAAATCAAAAATGCGTCACCGATGATGAATTATTGTGATTAATTATATGGATTAAAAGGATAGTAGTTTCCAGTCATCCTTTGCGAGATGTTTTAAAATCAGAATTGAATCCATGATATAGAATTGATTAAGGCACCTGTTCGCTCGGTGAGTCATGTTTTCCTATTTACCAATTGAATACTTATCTTGTCTTAAATAGTTTTATGATGTAGCGTGAAAATCCAGTAAAAAAATAGCACAAAAGTAAATTGTGTATTATATTTAAAGAACTTACAAGTCTATCCCAAGAACATTATAGACTTGGTTATCAGTATCCGTTGGTTGAGGTTCACTATTTCGTATCATTGAAGTTGGATTTCAAAGACGAGATAATT
>CBDVBE010000326.1:0-7892 GCA_965372145.1 uncultured bacterium
TGTATCAGATGCCATAATGATGGAAATGATTTGAATAATATCAGCATATTCCGGTTGTGCTTTGACCGACAGATAAGCTGCACCTTTTAAATCAATCTCCAGATTCTTAACATCAGTACTGCCAACAGAAGCCAGCGTCTCCTGGGGAAAATACCCCTCTTTTTTCACCTGCACTTTATATTCACCAACTATAAGTTCCACGGTGACAGGCGTTTCACCATATTCTTTGCCTTCGATTATAACCTTTGCCTTTGAAGGAGACGATGAAATAAAAAGTTTCCCTTTCTTCTCGTTGAGAGCCACCGTTGCCATAATGGAGCCCCCGGGGACAAGAGTAACTTCTTTTGCACCATATGATGTTTTGTCTCTGACTACAATCCAATGTTTACCTACAGGGAACTTCTCAAGGGTTGTGGGTGTTTTTTTACTGATCTTTTCGCCGTCAATAAATATTGAGGCGCCCACTTTATCAGCATCAATATGCAATGTACCGGTTCCTGTAACTTCCAATGATTGAGCAACGGTATAGCCCGCTTTTTCAATAAGTTTCTTTACAAGTGCCTGGGCTTTCCCGGATACAATTTTTTTTATATCACCTTCCATGTCTTCGGTAACCGTACTGAGAACCTCTCCCCGTGGCACATTAACCATACGGAGAACAACGGTAAAAAAGTTCTTAACATTTGCGACTGATCCATACACCAAACGATCCACCCCGATAAGATGCCCGACATCTGTCATACACGACTGGCTGTGACAGGTGTCTTTGTATTGAAAAGTCTGCTGAGAAAGGATCTCCTTCATTTCTCTCCGTTCCATAACCTTGAATTTTCCGGTTTTAATAAGCTCCGTTCGTATACGGTCGGAAATGATTAATGCCGCCTCACTGTCAGCCTCAAAGGTAGTGTACAGATCATAAACCGCAATATCAGCCCGCTTGCCTTTTACGGTTATTCGTTCAACCTTCTCTTTCTTTATTACTGCTTCTGCTTTTTTCTCCTTTTCCGGTTTAACCTCTTTCTCTACCCTGGCATCAGGCTTTTTCTCTGCCTTTGCTTCCTTTTCTGCTTTAGCCTTTGCCTCTTGCTCAGCCTTAGCCAATGCTTTCTTTTCAGCCTCAGCTTTTGCTCTGGCTTCCTTTTCTGCCTTTGCCCTTGCTTTCTTTTCCGCTCTGGAATCTTTCTTCTTTTCCGGCTCTGACTTTACAGCGGTTGCTTCTTTTTTATCCGACTCAGCTCTAACTTCTTTTCCTGATTTACCAGCAGGTTTTTTCTCAACCGTTGCCTTTTTATCAACCTTAGCATCTGTTTTTTTTACAGCCCCAGCTTCCGCCTTCTTATCAACCTTCTTTTCTTCTTTTTCTACTTTCTTTTCAACCTTGGCTTTTTTATCTTTCTTAGCCTTTTCTTTCTCTTCAGCTTTAGCCTTTGCCTCTTTCTCAGCTTTAGCCTTTGCCTCTTTCTCTGCTTTTGCCTTCACCTCTTTTTCAGCTTTGGCCTTGGCCTCCTTCTCAGCTTTCGCCTTCACCTCTTTCTCAGCTTTAGCCTTTGCCTCTTTCTCAGCTTTGGCCTTTGCCTCTTTCTCAGCTTTGGCCTTTGCCTCTTTCTCTGCTTTCGCTTTGGCTTCCTTCTCTTTCTTAGCCTTCTCTTTCTTTACCCTTTTCTCTTCTTTTTCCTTATCCTTTTTCTTTTCCTTCTTCTCTGCTGCCTTATCTTCCTTCTTCTCTTCCTTTTTCTCCGCCTTAGCCTCAGTTTTTGCCTCTTTTTTAGAATCTGCATTTATTTCCACAGGAGAAAGCACCAGTGATGCTATCAGAATGCTCAGGAAAGTTGTTCGCAGTAAAATCATACCTCTCTCCCTTCACTACGGGGAATGAATACTATAATTTCATATTTGTAATATATCTATATATTAACTCTCTATATTTTTATTTAAGTCTATGGCAGTAACTGCGCCAAACACTTAATGTATGTGCTTTACCGGTATGGAACACAGCCCAGTATTAGTGAAAAATGTTTTAAAAAAACCTTATAACCAATTTTATAATTAGGTGTATTATGACCCCGCGATACACAGTTTTTCAGCCCCCATGAAGATACTGTAGGAATGTCCCCCCATGCCATTTTGAAATGACTGTGTCATCCAAAGGTGATGTTGTCACGTTACCATAATTATGGCATATGTCCCCAAACGCTGCTACACGTCCGTGTTAAATATAATAAAATTGATACAATATAATACAAATAAATTAATAAATCAGGAACCATTACAATAATCAGGCGGGAAAAAAGAATTGAGAAACACCCCCAGCAGGAGTGACTGATTAGCTGTAAATGCAGTTGTACCACTCTCTCCTTCGCTGCGCTGCGTGGTCGAACTTGCGACCCCAGGTTTAGGAATCTATATAGTAAATTTACCCACCTTCCTAACTGCTATAATTTTCAGTAACTTACAAACAGCTTACAAAAACTCAACTACCACAGAAACAGGCAGAATACCACCCTCAAGGAAAATTGGTATTTAACATGGCAGTAGGGGCACAAAATTTTGTGCCCCTACTGCACTGAAACGTACTTTAAATACAGTAGACAGACTTTTTAAAGTGCACTCATTATTGTTAACGAATAATACATCTCTCCGCTTTTATTCCATTACCCAAACACAGTACAATCATATACACACCCGGTGCGCAGGATACACCTGAATCGTCATTGCCATACCAATATATTGTACCGTCAGGTACAACATCATCAAGCAGCAATTTAATCCGTCTACCTGTTATATCGCACACGTAAAGAGTTACCGGCAATTTATACAGAAAATCAAACTCAATTCTGATTCTATTTTTTACATAACATGTCGTCACAGTAAAATATCTGTACTTGTTCGATTTACTCTGACAGGCAATTCCGGTTGTCGTGTCTTCCAATACGTTAAAACTATAAAATCCCCCTGGTGCGGTACAAGGTAATGTCTCATAACGCCCTGAAGAATCTGCCGCAGAGATATAATATTCAACGGTGGTTCCTGGGAGCTGCTTTGGTATGGTAGCAGTAAAAGAATCGACTCCTGTAGTAGATAGAAGCGAAATGCTGTCCCATGAAATATCTCCCTTTTTATGCCAGAAAACCTTTAGCTTCTCTTCAATCAATCCGGCCTCACTCCTATCGTCAATCATAGCATTTATCTTAAATTCGGATGACTCAAGTATCTCTTCGTCAAGAGGCTTATGCCATATTCTGAGCATCTCACAGTCATAAATCGCCTTTGTACGGCAATGCAGAGCATCATCATCATACCAGGAATCATATTCAAAACCTATAACCTCATATCCCTTCATTGCATTTCTGAAAGTAGTTAAAGCACCCTGATCAGTAGAAATACCATAGAGCGGTACTAAAACCTTTTTGTTCAATATCAACGAATTTGTATACACCGTGACTTTCTGACCTTCATAGGGGCCACATAATATGCGGAGAATCTTATAGGGTCGCCCATAACAGCTTGTAAATTCTTTCAGCTCATCTACCAGCCTTTCACAACACTCATATTCGGGATTGTCAGCAGATACCTGCTTCACAAGAATAGTCTCCTCATCGAGCAACTTCGCATAGCAGTCAATATGCTGTATACCATTGATTTGAGGATCACTGATAAAATTATATTCAGTGATACCCAGGTAATTTCTGGTATAGTTCTTGAATTCCTGCTCATTACAGATAGAAGAATTTTCATTAAGCATCTGCTCAGATGAAAACGCACTATGATGCCCATCCGTCATGATATTTCCACCGGTCAAATATATGGGGAAATAGCGGTAGGGAGTGGCAAGTTGTTCAGCCAGAATCTCGTTAACATCATCATCACCGCGACCAACTGTGCCATAGCGAATAGATGAAAGCACCTCAGGTAAGGTATACATTTCCGAAATATCCGCATAAATATCACATCCCTCCACCCAGGGATATCCTTTGAAAATAGCATCAACAATCCCTCCGATACCGTTTTCATCAAATGCATAGTGCGGCCCCCAATCTCTTGTCCAATGCGTATTTGTTTTAGCATGAATAAAGGTACAATGGTCAAGATTGACACCCCATGAAGAAAATTGTGAAATGGCCTGATCTTCCTCATTCTGATTTCCAACCACGACATAAAGGCTGTCATCCTTTGCAAGCTCGACCACCAGAGAAGAGGGAATACCCAGAGGCCAACGTATCAGTGTTCCAAGGGCCGGTTCCCATTCAGCACACATTCTTACGGGCATCTGAGCATCTATATTTACAAATTGTAGACAAATAAGCAGAATATATACCAATCTCGGAATTCTTTTTCTCATATTTTACTACCTTTTTTATTCACATTTTCTGTTAATTAATATAACCAAAATCACCTATAGATTCCCATTTATATATGCGACTAATGAAATAAGCTTGTAGGGTGTAAAACTCATCCGCTAAATAAAACCTTTCCTACCGCCTCTGACAAAAGCCAGATAGGATACCGTTCTACTGATGATATAATATAAACTACCATAATTTGCCAGACATGCCTTCTGGTTTCTCCCGTAAGCCAGGTGTTAGATGGTTAAGCTTACATTTTACTCAAACCTTTAAAGATAAATAATTTATAGTAACCTTGAATACTATAAATCCAGTTATGCCTTTTTGTAATTGGCATAACTTTAACAAGGCAGGATTTGGGCGGCACACCGGAATATTAAGCTGATAGAGAAAACTGAAAAGGAATCCTGTTTAAAATACGTGATCGAACCTGCGCCCCTTGGTTTAGGAAACCTAAACAAGATCAGTAAAATAATTTTTTTCTTGAAATCTATAGCACATTGTGCTATATTTAATAAATGAGAAGCTACATTACAAAGAGATTTAATAAATTTCTTAAAGATGAGAAACTTAAGCGAAACACGCTGAAAGATGTTATAAAAGATATACTATCTGGAAATACAGTTTCACTCGGGAAAAAGCTCTTTAAAACAAGAATGAAAGCTCCCGGAAGAGGGAAGAGCGGTGGATATCGTACTTTTACATATTATAAGGTTGATGTAAGAATCATTTTTTTAGCACTTTTCTCAAAAAATGAAAGAGAAAATATAACCGATACAGAATTAAAGGTACTGAAATTATATGCTGCGGAACTGGATAAATTGAATCAGAAGGAAATTGATACGCTGGTGAAAAATGGTTCTTTTATCGAATTACATTTTAATGCGGAGTAGATGACCATGAAAAAAGATACCACACATGTAAAAATTATGGATCTTGTAGAGGACGGTTTAAATGACATTAACAAAGTAAAGCCAATACCGCAAACGATACGCGAATTTAATAAGCTGAAATACGAAAAAGTTAAAGAATACGGCCCGAAGGATATAATTCGTCTCAGGAGAAGAAAGTTAGGGTTGAGTCAGGCTTCATTTGCCAGCGCCATTAATGCAAAGATCTCTACTGTTCAAAAGTGGGAACGTGGAGTAAGGAGACCGGCACCTTACGCTCATCGACTTTTCCAGTTATTTGACAAGATGGGTCTTTCTTTGATTCAGAAATAATTTTCCTGACAGGACAGGAAATAATGGTTATAAAAAAGGACTTACAGTTCTTACTGTAAGTCCTGAATAATCTAGTACCTCCAGCAGGAGTTACTGGTCGGCTGATAATGCAGTTGTACCAGTCTCTACTCCACTGCGCTGCGTGGTCGAACCTTTATCTCGTCTTATCAAATGAAAAATAAAATACCCCCAGCAGGATTCGAACCTGCGACCCCTGGTTTAGGAAACCAGTGCTCTATCCTACTGAGCTATGAGGGCATAATTTCAAAACCGGAAAGATTTTTAAAATTGTGAAGTAAATATATATTGCTGTATTAAAAAAGTGTTTATGCTAACCCAGGCAAACTGTTTTAATCCCGTTTAACGGAGCTTTAGTCCCACAAAGCGGGGGATAAGTAATTGATTTTTATCATTCTATATTTTGACTTCTGCATTCTGATTTCTGCATTCTGATTTCTGTATTCTGACTGCTGTTTTCTGATTTCTGTTTTCTTATTTCTGATTTCTGACTGCTGTTTTCTGATTGCTGTTTTCAGGTTTATACCTATTCCCTGCCGGTTAAAATCTGACTGAAAATTGTTTTTCTTCCTTTACGACCTCTATTTCCTTTGTATGTATATCATTAACATTACCCATAGGCGGCCCTTTCTTTAGCTCTTTAAGAAACTGTTGGAGCAACTCCTGTTGTCCCTGAGCTTCCAGTTCGACATCGCCGCTAAAGCAGTTTCTAACCCAGCCGGAAATACCGTACCGGTCAGCGGTTTCTTTAGCAAAGAAGCGGTAGCCTACTCCCTGGACCCTGCCCATAACGATCATGGAATAGCGTTTACTATCAGCACTCATAGAAAAAGTTATTTACGTGAGAAGAAATTTACAATTAATGTCAGCACTATACTTATCAGAATACATGTTGTTACAGGAATGTATATCTTGAAATTGCTCTTTCCAAAAGAGAAATCGCCCGGCAGCCGCCCTATCGGCAGTTTATCCGCCATTAAAAAGAGGCAACCGATCGCAGCGATAGCCAATCCTGCAACGATCAGAAATCTTCCCATATCTACCCAGTGCATAGACAATCCTTAAGTTTAATGCATAAAATAGTTGTAAAACCTGGAGTAATGGATTGCTGGAGTATTGGAATTAAAAAACATAATACCAACCCATTACTCCATTACTCCAGTACTCCAGTACTCCAATTTACCTTTTCCCACTGAAAAGATCTATCTGTGGTCCGTCGGTTTTCCCTTTAGGAATCTTCATATCAAAATACTTGTATGCATGAGATGTTACCTCACGTCCCCGTGGAGTTCTTTTCAGAAAACCTGCCTGTATCAAATATGGCTCATATACATCTTCAATTGTATCAGGTTCCTCACCCACAACTACCGCGATATTATTAATACCCACCGGTCCACCGTTGTAATGTTTGATAATGGTGATAAGGATTTTACGATCCATATCATCCATACCGCAATCGTCAATACCCAGCATCTGTAATGTCTTTTTTACCATTTCAATAGTTATAATGCCATCACCTTTGACATCAGCGACATCACGGGCGCGGCGCAACAGTCTGTTTACCACACGCGGCGTTCCTCGCGCCCGTTTCCCCAGTTCATGCGCAGCATTATCATCACACTGCAGTTTGAAAATCTTCGCGGACCGCAGAGCGATAGTTGTTAAATCATCTGCATTGTAATAATTCAAGCGACCGACATACCCGAACCGTGCATACATCGGGGAGGTTATTAATCCGGCTCTTGTGGTTGCACCGACCAGGGTGAATTTATTTAAGGGAATACGAATTGCACGAGCAGCAGGACCTTCACCGGTCATGATATCAAACACATAATCCTCCATTGCAGGGTATAGTAATTCTTCGACCACCCTGTTGAGCCGGTGTATCTCATCAATAAAAAGTATATGCTTATCGGAAAGATTGGTAAGGTTACCCGCAAGATCGCCTTTTTTTTCCAGCACCGGTCCCGAAGTAGTATTTATATGTACCCCAAGTTCGTTGGCGAGGATCCGGGCAAGCGTTGTTTTACCCAGTCCGGGCGGGCCGCAAAAGAGTATATGATCAAGAGCCTCTCCACGCTTTTTTGCCGCTTCGACAAAGACCGAGAGATTCTCCTTCAAATGCTCCTGCCCGACAAAATCAGAAAAGTATTGCGGCCGAAGTGTTGCATCAAATTCACGGTCTTCGTCTTTCATCGAGCCGGAGAAAAGTCTTTTGTTATTTTCCTGGTTCATATATTATAATTCAACTTTACAATTAACAATTAGCAATGGACAATTAACAATTAGCAATGGACAATGGACAATT
>CBDVBE010000327.1:0-7865 GCA_965372145.1 uncultured bacterium
AGGTAAGCATGAAAACGTATGTTTTTCATTACAGGACAAGCGTTGTGAAAGAATTTTAGGATTTCTTCATTTCGATGAACAGAAAGATAAAGCGGGCATTATTGCGTTCTATTACTCGCGATTACAAAGCCCGGCTAAAATAGCAATCCTGAATGCATTTGCTGAATGTATTAGCAAAGGTAAAAAAGAAACAGGAACGGTCTCAATCCTAGGCGCTACGCTTATGGCTTTTACTCAGCCTGGTGCCATGTATTACCCTAATCAGCAAGCATTAGATGAAATTTACGATCAGATACCTCCTGAGATTGCCCCGTCTTCTGAAGTATTAAGCGGATGTGAAAATATAGAAACAGTGGAACATACAAATTTGCTTGTGCGCCTTCTCAAAGCCACAGACATGAGCATCGATATCATTGTACTTAATCCGTATTGTCTTGAAACCTATTTTAGAGCGCACGCAGAAAAACAAAATTCTAATGTATCCTTTATTTCTATTGATGAATATAAACAAAGCTGCCTTTTCAGGGATTTATGCAGGACAATTAATTTTGTAAAAGATATACAATCAAAATTTCCAAATCAAGTTAACTTGAAATTGTCTTTCTTTTCAAATGCGATATTTTTACTGATGTTTCCCAAGTACTGTTTTACTCAACAATACATTATGGATGATAAAAATGCTCAGGGTACAACTTCTTCAATTCCACTGATACAATATTCGAATGAAAAAAATAGAGGAAGAAGAAGTGTTTACAGTCGGATGGAATCTCATTTTGCTTTTATGTGGAAAAGGGCAAAAGTGTTAGATACTCTGAATGATTATGGCAAGGGAACACATGCAGATTATATGTTCGATATGTATCAAAACCTCAACAAATAAGGTAATAAAAACTGTTGGAATGTTTCCATGAACAATTACCATAAAACCAAAGCGAATTATGAAAGAGGAATAGCATGGCATATTCAAAAGAGTTTTTTATATAACTGGAATAATCAAATTAACTGGTTTTTCAGGGAATTACACGGAAAGCGTGTTTTAGATGCGGGATGCGGTGGCGGGAGGGATATTAAAGAATTTCTGAAGAAAGGCTTGTCCGTTGATGGTATTGATTATTCCAGGAACGCTATTGAAGAATGCAGGCAGGAATATCCGGAGGCGACTTTTTATGAAGAAGATTTGTTGACCGTTGATTTACCCGACGATGAATATGATGGTATTTGGGCGTGTGCTTCGCTGGTAAATCTTAAAACAGAACACGCAATTTCTGTAGTGTCAACCTTTAAACGGATTTTAAAAACAAATGGCATACTGTTTGTTTCTGTGAAAGAGGGTATAGGGGAACGTGTGGTATATGATAAAGCCGGTCAGAGATTTTTTCGTTTTTATTCCCTTCAGGAAATTACTGAACTGGTTGGAAATACAGGTTTTGGTATTATTCAAAAAGAAATAATTTCCGATTCAGAATTGACTGGAAGAATAGGTGATTCCGCAAAACCTGCGTGGATATGTGTTTTAGCGGCAAATAGAAATGTTGCTCAGTAGTGAGCCTAAAATTAAAAATCTAATAAAGTGTTGTCATGAATAATGAGAATGAAATAAAGACCGCAGTGGAAGATGTGTATGGCGGAACTGGTCTGTCAGAGGTTGATTTAAAACGAACACTCTCGCGAGCATCCTACTATTTAAAGACAATGAACTTGTTAAAAAGGAGTAGTACCGGAATCGGTGAAAATCTCAAATCCTGGTTGTACGATGAAGTCCTGGTTGCCCAAATTTTACACCAACCAATAGGCAGCCTTGCCAATTTTTCTATAGTAAAGGATATAACTCAGGGATTAAGAATTCAAAAAATACTGGAATATGTTCATAGAGTTGGAATACACGGTTTAGGCAGAGACACCTTCATTTCTCTATCTGGACCTCTATCAAATAAGATGGAATTATTACTTATACGTATGACACAACTGAAGGATGAAAAGGCACGAAAAACAGGCACTGCTCTCTGTAACCCTCTGTTAAAAGATTCCATCGAAGAATTTTGTAGAAAACCATATAAGCTTACCACCACAGATGTGACGAGAAAATATCTTCGGCGGGGAAAACTTTGGGCAGGATCAAAAGGAGAATGTGGATTGTGGCGTTATTTAGGCATTTCTCAAGAAACGGCTGCATCCATGGGGATACAGGAAGAGGAAATGATTACTCATACCGATGAACTTTTTACCGGAGAGGCACTTTTATTCTTTGTTAATAATGCGATGTCAACACTCGAACCGCTTAAAGGTTTTAAAGAAACGGTTTCAACTTATCAAATTAACCTTTTATTTCCGGAAGTAATGGGTGATTGGGCGTATAATCGATTTGACAGCTATACTCCTTATACCATTAAATTTCTTGCTGCCGGTCCAGGTATATCAAATCAAATTCATCTTTCGGAGGGTCTGCATGGGAAGCCTGAAACATTTATTTTCCTCACTGTACATGAGGAATTGGGAGAGGCTGCTTTGGGATTTAAGGAGGGAGTATCGGATGACAAGATTCTTGCTGTTTTTAAAGATATAGAAAAAAATGATACGACAACACTTCTTGATATATTAAATATTGTATCAGCAAAACAGGGTGATTTACATCCCCGAGATGTTATGAATGTCCCCGGTAATACTCCGCATACACTGGGTTGCTTAACCGGCCTGGGAATGAACTCAGAGGAATGGAAAAGTAAGATAATAAATCAAGGGATAGTGGGGATATGTGAAATTGCTTTTAATCAATATGCGTTACCGGGTGAAATTGATCCGGCTACCAAGAGAATTTCAGATCCCTATGTAGAAAGGGTAAGAAAGGAATTAGGTGCAAAGGTACAGGCTAGGCATATAGATTTAAACGAGGTTAAGAAACATGTAAGTGAATTGAATAGGATATCTGTCAAGAATGTTATTACCTCACCACATACAGAACAATGTATTAATTCAATTGAAATCCAATCATTTCAGATCAGCAATCATTATCATTTTGACCTTATACATTTCAAGGAAAAAAATAAAGCTTTTTACCTTGATGATTTTGGTAAGGCTCATTCCGTTTTCGTGTGCCTGGGAACCACAAGAGAAGAACGAGAGAGTATTCAGGTAAGGTTTTTTATAAAAAATGTAAACACATCAGAATTTGTTCTTTTCAGAGGTGAGGGCTTATGTATCCCGGCTGGATTTAAAGGACGTTGTGAGATTGTTGCTTTAGATGATAGCGCATGGTTTCTGAAAATTACGGTTCCGGAAAGTATACCGTCTCCTTTGATGGATACGGATTTATTTGTCAGAGACGGCATGAAATTTCACGTCTACCCGCAGTCACCTCCTCATGCTGTATCATTTTAAGAAACAGGGTCAATGGCTGGTGTTTTTAAAGGAATAATTTCTCCTGGTAAAAAAGTACTTCTGAAAACTTTGTTGCAAGCTTGAATGAAAGTGGATTTATGCCGGAATCCGTTGGTGTCATTGTTCCTTGTCCAGCACCTCTTTCTGGAACGTTTCGTATGAATCATAGAGGTAGCCGTCGAATACAATATCAAATTTCAACGTTTCAAAAATAAAATTCACATATTCATTGGAAGATATAAGGTAGATAGCTCCACCGGCTTTTTTTACTTTATTGAGATTATAGACGAGAGCGCCGATACCACCGCTGCAGATGAAAGTCACCTCGTCAAGATTAAATACAATATGGTAAAAACCTTCTTCAATAATTAAATTAATTTTTTGATCCAGGATGCGGGCACTTTCCCAGTCAATTTTACCTGATAATTTGACAATCTTAAACTTACCGGCATTTGTAATTGATGATTCCAAAGCAGTTTGTCCTTTCCTCATATAGAATAGTACAGTATGTCCATAGTAAGTTGACTCGGAAGAAACTATTTCACCTCTTCGTAGTCAGCGTCTTCAATGCTCTCTCCTTCTGATTGGTACCGTCCAACCGATTCTTTCGGCTTCGTCCGTTGTGAATCTTGAATACGATTGCCTTTCGAAAAGATGGACCATGCCATTTTGATAGCCAGATAGAAAAGAAGTAATTTTACCAGTAATCCAAACATAGCACATTACTATTTTAAAATGTGAAATGGTTATTGTCAATATTATTCAACAATTTTCGCATTATATGTCTAATATAAATAACTCCACAACTAAAATAATTTAACAGTTAGTCAAAAGGATAAATAATATTGCATTAACGGTATGAAAAATAAGGGGATTATCTGATTGCAGGGACAAACAATAATTTATCATATTCTCCGTAATATATAAAATTCGGAAGAATAACGGCGCAATCGACTTGTTTTATCATTGGTAGCCGTTCACGGCTTGAAATTGGAAATTATAAACGAAAGATAGGAAGTTCAAATGATTAGTAGAAAGTTTATCTTTCACTAAGAATTGTGCTTTAGTGCACTTCCAACTTGAGTTATACACTTTTTGTGTAGAAATTGGGGGAAAACAGGAAACGTAACCATTCGCGGGTTCAAAGGTTCAAGGTTCTGGGTTGAAATCCAAAATTGTTTGATTGCGGATTGGGGAATGAAAAAATCCAAAATCCAAAATCCAAAATCCAAAATCTCGTGTCCTCCAAAGCTTTATTGAAGGAGGGAAAATCAAAGATTTTTTACAAACTAAAACACCATTATAAGGATTTTCCCAGGAAAAGGCGATTAAACCTTTGAACGGTTACTATTATTGCAGCACACTACTGCGGTATAGTGTGGGATAAATTATTTTTTATCTCGTATTTCTAAGAACTATAGTGGCAAGATGAAAGGATAGAACTCATGAGTGTTGATATTAGTGAACTGAATGAACGAATTAAGGAGGAGAGCAGTTTTGTATCTCTTCTCAAGAATGAGATGGGAAAGGTTATTGTCGGGCAGAATAAAATGGTCGACCGGCTGCTGATCGGCCTTCTGTCAAACGGGCATATGCTTCTTGAAGGCGTTCCCGGCCTTGCAAAAACCCTGGCGATCTCCACACTTTCAAATGTTGTAAACACCGGGTTTAAAAGAATTCAGTTTACCCCTGATCTCCTTCCGGCAGACCTTATCGGTACGATGGTATATAATCAGAAAACCGGGGAGTTCGTCCCCAAGAAAGGGCCTGTTTTCACCAACTTCGTGCTTGCCGATGAGATAAACCGCGCACCGGCAAAGGTGCAGAGTGCGCTGCTTGAAGCGATGCAGGAGCGGCAGGTGACTATTGGCGATACGACGTATCCTCTTGAGAATCCGTTTATGGTTATGGCTACCCAGAATCCTATTGAACAGGAAGGGACCTATCCGCTGCCGGAAGCGCAGATTGACCGGTTTATGCTTAAATTGAAAATCGATTATCCAACCCGTGAGGAAGAACAGCAGATTCTTGACCGGATGGCCACGGGAACCGTGCCCGCTGTCGACAGCGTTATTTCTGTTGATAAAATCATATCCGCTCGTGCGGTGGTGAATGACATCTATATCGATCCAAAGGTTGAGGAGTATATTATTAATATTGTGTTTGCGACACGCAAACCGGCCGAGTGCGGTCTGGAGGAACTTGCCGGACTTATTGAATATGGTGCTTCACCGCGTGCGACCATTTTTCTTGTCCAGGCGGCACGTGCCCACGCATTTATCCGCAGCCGCGGGTATGTTACTCCGGAAGATGTCAAGTCGATTGGTATGGATGTGCTTCGGCATCGTATTATTACCACCTATGAGGCGGAAGCGGAAAATGTCAGTGCCGAAGATATTGTCCGGAAGGTTTTTGACAATGTGGAAGTGCCATAGTATACTATAGTATAATAGAGAAGAGTACCTCACGTCAATATACCAAACATATTTCAGCGAAACCGGTAGTATGATGAAATGGTTTATTATACTTCTTGTGGTTGCCTTTTGTGTGCGTGCAGAGAAGATCCTTATTTATGATGAGGAGAAAGGGATCATTTTTGTCGATAAGGACAGTGCTGCCGCAAAGAAGACAATAAAGAAACCGCAGCCGCAAGAAAAAGCAGTAGTGAGGCCGAGGCCGAAACAATCCACCGGAATAACGCGCGCCAGAGGGCCTGATGAGATTCATGCAAACAGGAAAAAGGACCCTCCCGAGCTCTATTTCAAATCAGGCCTTGAGTATTACAAGGATAATGATTTCCAGAACGCTCTGAAGAATTTCAAACATGCTGCGGATCGGGATATTAAACCCGAGTATCTTCTCTGGCTGGGTAAGACCTATCGTCAGCTCAATAAAAAAATCCAGATGTTTACCATTATGGAGCGTATTCTTAAAGACTATTCGGAGAGTGACATTGCTGACGATGCGCTTTTTGAGATGGCATTTTATTACCAGATCAATGATGATTATCAGAAAGCAACAGAGACCTACAGACAGTTGATCGAGCAATACCCGTTCGGTCTCTCCTATTCGAGCGGCGATGAATTCCTTGATGTAGCCAGGGAACAGATGCGACGCATGCGCGGGGAGATGATGTCCGCCCTGAAACTTCTCGGTACAAAGGGCGAGGAACTTTCTGATGCCTATAAACAGTTTCAAAGAATACAGAATCTCAGCATTACCGGAGTGGGAACAGCCGAAACCGTCAAGGCAATTAAACAGAAATATATAGAGAAGCTCAAAGAGGATGAGAAGATCGCCACATCTGCAAAGCGGATGCATCAGAGCAGCAAATATGCGCTTATTGCCGGCCTGGTTCTCTTTTTGAATTTTATTCTTATTATTGTTGCACGAGAAAAGATAGTACAAAACCGCAAGCATCTTGTCGATCTTCGTGGGATGCTTTCAGATCTGCAAAAAGGACAGGCATGATTCCGAAGGAAGTTCTTGAGAAAGTACGTCGCATTGAGATTAAAACCCGGAGTATCGTCAATGATATCCTCTCCGGGGAATACCACAGCGTGTTTAAAGGCCGGGGCATGGAGTTTTCCGAAGTCAGGACCTATATCCAAGGGGATGATATCCGGACCATCGACTGGAATGTGACCGCCCGTGCAGGTGAACCGTATGTAAAGAAGTATGTTGAGGAGCGTGAGCTGACCGTGATGCTGGTCGTTGACGCATCAGCAAGCGGTAATTTCGGGACGGTGAATCAGTTAAAGGCTGAGATTGCCGTTGAACTCTGCGCACTGCTTGCCTTTTCAGCGATAAAAAACAACGACCGGGTCGGCCTGATCATTTTCACTTCTGAAGTCGAGAAATATATCCCGCCGAAAAAAGGGAAGAACCATGTGCTCCGGGTAATACGGGAACTCCTCTATTTCAAACCGGAAAAGAGGGGAACCAATATAACGGAAGCGGTCAATTTTCTCAATCAGGTGCAGCGGAAAAAAGCGGTGGTGTTCTTCGTATCGGATTTCTTCGCCGCCAATTATGAGTCGGCATTCCGCGTTGCTGCCAGGCGGTATGATATGATATCGGTATCCATTACCGATCCGCGCGAAAACCAGCTCCCGGATGTCGGCCTTATCGAACTGCGCGATCCGGAAACAAATCAGACAATACTCGTTGATTCCGGCAGTAAATCCTTCCGCCAGAAGTTCGCCCGGGACAGTGAAAAACGCCGCCAGGACCTCAAGACGCTGTTCCGCTCCATCGGGGTCGATCAGATTGAAATTACCACGGCTGAGGATTATGTTGAGCCGCTGGTGAGATTTTTTAAGAAGCGCGAGAGGATGATGGTGTGAATTTGTAAACATTCTTTAATTTTTGATTTTTGATTTTGGATTTTGGATTTTGGATTTTCCCTCCTTCAATAAAGCTTTGGAGGACACGAGATTTTGGATTTTGGATTTTTTCAATCCCCAATCAACATTCCACAATCCGCAATC
>CBDVBE010000328.1:0-7858 GCA_965372145.1 uncultured bacterium
GCCAAACCCCTTGAATTCTTCAACCTTTGCGTAATTAATAAATTCACTGAATTTATTTTCAGTTTTCCATTGGTCAATCAGTGCCGGTATGAAATAGATGCCGGGTTCTACAGTAATAACATGCCCCGGTTTCAACGTTTTAGCCATTCGTAAATAGGCAAGGCCAAACTGGCCGCTTCGTGTAATGGTCTCATCATACCCGACATTGTCTTCGCCATAGTTTTCCATGTCATGCACGTCAAGTCCCATCATATGCCCGAGACCATGCGGAAAAAAGAGTGCATGCGCCCCCGCTTCTACCACAGATGCGATATCACCTTTTATGAATCCCATATCCTTTAATCCCTCGGCCATGACTGCTGCTGTTTTTAAATGAATCTCCTTATAGGTTATTTCAGGCTTCATTGCCTCTATAGCAGTTAATTGTCCATTCAGCACTATCTGGTATATCTCTTTCTGTTCCGGAGTAAATCGCCCGCCAACCGGATAGGTACGGGTTATATCCGATGCATAATGGCTGAGAGATTCTGCACCTGAATCGACTACCAGTAAATCATTTTCCTGTAATACATTTTCATGATGGTGGTTGTGAAGAATCTCCCCGTGAATCGACAGGATAATAGGAAACGCGATACGTTTCCCCTGGGAGCCGAGAATACCCTCCATTTTACCAACAATTTCCGCCTCATTGACACCCGGTTGTGCCATCTGCAGGGCAGCAGAATACATCTCACAGGTTGTAACAAGAGCCTCTTCTATCTCGTTAATCTCATCATCTGTCTTAAAAGAACGTAAACTTACTACGGCCCTGATTAACTCTTCAGATACCCTGTTTTTTACTTCACTATTGGGTATACCCAGAAGTTTCTCCAGTTGAAGGATAGTATCGGCTCTGTACTGTGGCAGGAAATGAACCTTACGGTTACTGGAGATTGCATTCCGGATTTTTTCAGCCAAATCATCCGGGGTGCCGGTATCCTCCACGCCAACCGCTAATGCCGTCTCCCGCACTGCCGGCTGCGGTCCCATCCAGATAATATCATCAACCGTAAGATCAACGCCATACAGGTAATCCTTGTCTTCATCGATATCAATCAATCCGGTAAATCCCGGCTTATCCAATCCAAAGAAATAGAGGAAACTGCTGTCCTGGCGGAAATAGTAGGGATTACCCGGATAGTTCATTGGGGTATCATTGTTACCAGGAATCAGAATCACTCCTGATTCGACCTTTTCTCGTAACCTCTTTCTTCTTTCACTATACGTACCGGCATTAAACATTTTGCATATCCCCGTTAAAATTATTGTAAGTGTTAAGCTTATGTAATTAAAACCCAATATTGTTATACATCATACTCTTAATCCTAATCTTAATCCTAATCGTAATCCTACTCTTAATCTTAATCGAAAAAAAACAAAAATTGAGTATGAGTACGATTAAGATTAGGATTATGAATTGTATACAAACACTTCAACTGATTAGCTAAATGATACCTGAACAGTTAATAAAATTTTGTGTTTGTATTACACACCTGAATAGTTACAAATTATTTAAATATATATGGGCAAAAAGACATCTTTGATCAACCTATTAATGATAAAATAAATTACGATTGTTTATACTATAAAAAAAAGCAGCGTTTTATATTAAAACACTGCTTTTTCTTCTAAGCTACACTTAAAAAATTCTATTTGACAATTATTTTTTTAGCAAGAGTAACCTTATCACCTATCACACGACAAATATAATTACCGGCAGCCACTTTTATACCTCTGTCATTTGTCCTGTTCCATGCTACTGTATGAAGGGTGTTTTCTTTCATCTCCTTATCCATAAGCGTACATACCATACGGCCGTTAAGATCGTATATCGCCAATAAAACCTTCTGCCGGTCTTTTATTCTAAACCGGATATTCGTCTTATTTCTCATCGGATTCGGATAATTTGTAATAAGCTGAGTTCCCTTAAATGCCAGTTTCTGTTTATCCGGAGCAACTGTCTGAGCAAGATTAATACGCATTAATCCACGCCCGTACGTTGCGACATACAAAGTCTTAGTTTCCGCATGCAGTGTCAAATCGTTACAGGTAATAATTGGCATTGTTTTATCACCAAACCATTTCCAGTTTGTACCGCCATTTACTGAATAAAAGACACCGTAATCAGTAGCTGTAAAAAGCCATCCTTTTGTTATGCCTTCTGTATTATCGGAAATAACCTTGTTAGTGGTGACATGCTGGGGAAGATCTCCGGAAATATCCTTCCAGTCAGCAGAACCAACACCACCAAGACCCCAGTTCGTTAATTTGTATAAGCAGGGTTTCCACATTGGTATGCCCCAGCGGTAGTATGAGATAGCGACATAAGCTTCGCTTCCATTGGATACAGTCGGATCAACAAAAATCTTCCTTACCTTACCATCATATCCGTGCTCCCGGTGAAAACCCGGGCCTGGATCACCCTTATCACCACTACGAATTTTAGTCCATGAAGGACTGCCTGCTGTTGCATCCTTTGTAACAAATACATTGCCGTCATCACTGCCTGCATAGACAGCTTTATTATAAGCGCCGATAGCAGTTAAGGCGCCAAATGGATAATTGCCCCACGAATGATTTCCATTGGACATATCATCACTGATTTTGGAGAAACTGCCGCTGCCCCTGGTAGCGCGATTAACATATATCGATCCAATATATACTCTTCCATCAGTCGGATCGATCTCGATAGGAGCTGCCCAGGTACATCGACCTGATATACCGCTAACACTGGACATGCTGGAGCCGCGGTTGGAAGAACGTTGAAAAGCACCATTCTGGGAGGCACCTAAGACATAGTTACAATTACCCTGGTCAACACGAGCATACAGTCCATCCCCGCCAATAATCGTGCTCCAGCTTGTCTCGGACCCGGTACTTGTCATCCTGACACCATTATCCTGTAGTCCCGCGTAGCGATATTTATCATTATCAGAAGCAACATCGCATGTATAAATCTGGGCAATGCACATACCGCCGCTGGCAAGTGTCTTTTTACCTAACAAACTGAAACTTCCGGTAGGCCCGCTGGTACCTCTCCATATTCCTCCGTCATCGCCGGTATATAAAGTGTTTTGGCTCTGATAGGACCATTTAACGTCATGGCCGTCAGCATGGGTGCCATTAAAAATACTACTGCTCCAACTGGTTCCACCGTTTGTGCTTCTTTGATCATATATTCCAAAAGTGATAATATCGTCTGGATTATGAGGATTAATACGGATCTGACAAAAATACCAGAAATAATAGGAAAAGGCGCCACTTGAAGGTGTGCCGCTGGTTTTTGTCCAGTTCATTCCACCATCATTGGATTTATAAACGCCCTTTATAGTATTATTTTCCTTTGCATAAATTATATACATTACATTAGGGTTAGAGTGGGCGATATCCATACTGTTCTTCCCTATATCACTTGAAGGAAGACCTTCTCCACTGCCAAGTTTATTCCAGGTATCTCCACCATTATCAGAACGGTATACTCGTGATGCTGAACCACTATATTTTCTGTCAAATGGATATCGTATACAGGTCCACATACAGGCAAATATCCTGTCCGGATTGGTTGGATGGACTCGTACATCCAAACAGCCGGTGGAGTCGTCTACAAATAAAACTTGTTCCCAGGTATCACCGCCGTTTTTTGAGCGGTAGACACCACGATCCTTGTTCGGTGAAAAAATACTGCCCATGGCAGCTACAAATACAATATTTGGATCTGTCGGATGGAATGAAATTCTTCCTATAAAAAAGGTTGAATCCAGGCCTTTGTGCTCAAAAGACTGGCCGGCGTTAGTACTTTTATACACACCGTTACCGTAATACATTAAAGAACCGCCGCCTGCATTGCACTCTCCGGTTCCAACCCATACAATATTGGGATCTGAAGGAGCGAGCGCAATATCACCGATATTCTGTGATTTTGCATCATTGAAAATCTGGGTCCAGTTGCTGCCGGCGTCGGTGGTCTTAAAGACTCCTCCCGATGCAGATCCACAGTATACAATTTTATCATCTGTCGGATGTATTTCCAGATCACTTACCCTTCCCACGCCATTCGGACCAACACATTCCCACTCTCCGGCACGCGGGTTACTGCTGCTTTGTTCTCTCATTTCATACACCTGTTCACGGGCTGATACATAGGCCTTATTATGGCTAATAGTACGTTGACCTGATTGGCTGGAAGCCATCAACGTACAAACCATAATACAACAAATTGTACTTATAACAACCTGGAATTTTAGTTTAATCATAAGATCTCTCCCTTCCCCCACGGAAAATGACTTAAATACCTTATATATTTATATTATTATAATCAATTATTATTACAAAATCTATACTTTATTGTAAAATCTATATACCAGTCATTTAATGTCATAACAGGTTGTCTATCCGCTTTTTTACGAATAACGCCCTTAATTTACACTATTTTTGTATAATCCTAACAGAGTCAATTCAATCCTAATATTCCTAAAAAATAAGTTCAATCCTCTTAAATGGAGCACACTTCCGCATGAAGAGGTTATAATACTTCATGGCCTATAGATGCAATACAGGACAAATGACCTTTAAATGGTGCCTGTTGATAGATTTCCACCTCACATATCAAACTGCATCTTTAAACCAGCGGCATACCACTGTCCAGCCGCCCCACTAAAATCACTAAAAGAGAACTCCGGTACTATCAGTATGTGCTTATCTATTAAGGAAAACTGAAAGTTGGTATAAGCTGCCCACCGTTTAAAAGCATTCAGTGTTGTTTCAAGCTCATCTTCCTGCTTTAACGCCCACTCTTCATGATCATTTAGAATCATACCTGCGCCTATCTCCCAGGCAAACCATTCGAAAGGTTTTATATTAAACACCAGTGCGCCCTGTTGTGTGAAAGCATTGCATAATTCTGATGGATGCAATGGATTGCCCAGAGTATCTGTAAGGGTGTCTTTCTTACCCCACGTCGGATAAAACATTAAAATATTTTTGTCTGCGCGCCACCCCCAGGGATCTCCCATAGCTACACCATACGATGCCAGGTTTTTACCGTATGCATATACAAAACTGAGTCTGGTTTTCCAGACATTCAAATCAATACTGCCGGCGAAACAATTTGCCTTAATTTCAACTATCTCGTTTTTAATCTTTCCTATCTCATCACCATAACGCACTAAATCATAGCGATTTATGCCACAAACGCCCTTTAAATTAAATCCGAATAACTCACCAAAATTAAATGAGCATTCAGCACCGCCTTCCATTTTAGGCATTTTTTCCTCTGCTTCCATATCACCATAATTACATTCCACAATAAAAGTATCAGGTTTAACCACGGCGAACTCTGCTTTCCAGCTAAGCATCTCACTAGCCTCACTTCCACAGGAAAATTTAACCTGCGGCCTCCTTCCTGTATATAATGTTCCACAATAATACAAGCCAGCATCCTCCAGGAATGCCTGATTGCTTGGAAATATGTTCGCAATAGCCCACTCCTGTCCGACAAGAAGTGTAAGATAATCGTTAATATACCACTCTCCGTATAATCTCCTCAAAAGTACACCATCCCTGACTCTCTGGTTAACTGTTGCATCATCTTGGAGTATTTTGATATGAATTTCTTTTATAACCGGCCCCCAACCTAATTCAAACCTAAAACCAAACTTGTCGCTTTTAGCTTTGACCCCAAAACGGCTGTTATGCTGAAGATCTAAGAGAGCACGCTGTCTTGGGAATGAATCCTCTACAAATACGTCCTCGTGTAATATTTGAACAATTATTGTAGTATCAACATTATTAATAACAGTATCTACCGGAGTATCAACCCAAATGTCCGACCTTTCGTACCACTTGCTGCGGTTCCAGTACCACGCACCAATCCGGGCACTTCCATAAAAATCCCATTCACCTTCGGCTATTACTGGAGCAAACATGCAGAGAGTTAACAGTAGTAAGCATAATTTCTTCATATTTCCTCAACCTCCTTTATAATGTATGAATAATATAATACACATACCTGATAAAAAAGAATCAATACTATTTAACTGCTTAAAAAATTAAGCAATTTAGCAGATAATTTTCTTCTTTTATATAGCCATAACACATTGATTCTTATAGTAATTCAATTATTAATACTGTCAATTCGCCACAATAATTTAATCGTTAGCAATCCTATTTCCGGTGTTGGTTTATTGAGCATGACAGCTATGATAAATTAAAATACTATTTATCCTCCTTGGCCCCAAAAAAAAATTTACAAAAAACAAGATAGATAATATAAAATATTTGTTCTATTAAACAAGTAAAATCGACAAATTGAGAACATAATCTTTTACCGGTACATTCAGTTTGAAACTTGCTAAATGATCTATAAATATCATTTCTCGCTTTTTGGTTTAATGGTAAGACCATTTGTAATAAAATAATATTTTACACCTAGCAATAATTAATAAAATAATAAAATTCGGTATAGTGTTTCCCTTTCCCTCTCTTCTATTTCGTCAGATGTATATAAATTTCCTCCTAAAAAATTTAGGTTTATATAACATTTTAGAATGCTTTAATAGCCGCTTCTGCAGTTGCTGCTATTATGGCGTGGGATGTAATGGTTGCACTGGTAACAGCGTCCACTTCAAGACTCTGTCTCTTAAGTATTCGATTTGGGATTATTCTTAATGTTGAATAAGGCCTGTCTTCCTTGCTTGAGACTACATTGATGTTCGAAATAGTTCCTTTATCTACTTTGATCTCAACATTGATTTTATCTATGAAGCCTCTGCATGTCCCAGAATAGGAACCATCTTTTAGGGAATTGAATTTAAATTCTTTACCATTTTTAGCCAGCTTAGTCAGTTCCCGGTATTTAACGGCAATGTCATAGGAACTTTGCCATTGATCTACACTTTCAGCGTCTTTATTTCCATTTTCGTCGAATTCCATATAGTTCTCATCAGTAATATCCCGGCCCATTTTAATCATCCATTCTGACAAAGCAAAGACATCATCGTACTTGCCCATAGCATAAGCCATACCTGCAGCACCGGCTGTTGCCGAACTTCTCTTATGCAGCCTTATAAAAATCTCCGGTTCAAGTGCTTTATAGAGATGCTCTACAGCGTTATCTTTTTCTCCGATAAGCATGTATGAAACTGCTATATTGAAAGCAGAATAGTTTTGATTTGCTTTATAGTTTTTTAATGCTTTATGAAGGTCTTCTTTCTGATTGTTTCGGGCCAGTATCCGTATTCTAAGAGCCTTAGGCAACTCTTTAAGATCTTCAAGAGTAGTAAGTCTCTTTACTTTTGTTGTATATTTTGTATCTTTTGGAAGATTTATAAGTTTTGTCAATTCCTGGCAGGCTGCATGGTCTTCATTCAGACGAAGTAGATTCAATCCTAAATTATACATCCAGTACGGATGATATTCATTATTGATTCCATTATTAACCAGGTATAGAAACTGTTTAGTAGATTCAATTAAATTATTGTAATTTTTTCTTCCTTCTTTGTGAGGACCTCCTTTGATATTCTCGTATAAAATAATAACCCGTTTAATGTCTATGGATTTTTCTACAAGCCATTCAGGATAATCCGTTTTATTTTGAAGGTCTTTTATCGATTTAGACTTTTTAGGCTTTTCCTTGCTGCATGACGTGATAAGTAATAGTACGCAAACCATATTCAGTAGTATGCCTGTTATAGATTTTATCATTCAATGTCCTAACGGATATTATGTTAGCTATCCAAATATATTTTAATTGAAGAATCTAATTACCTAGTGTCTGGCCGGAAAGTACCTATTTGCAGTCATTCCGGTATTCTTTTCGGCC
>CBDVBE010000329.1:0-7853 GCA_965372145.1 uncultured bacterium
GGCCAAATGAGAATTAGGAAATTGATTTCCAATTCGAATTGTGCAGTGGCCAAATGAGAATTAGGAAATTGATTTCCAATTCGAATTGTGCAGTGGCCATTCCCATGCCCTTCTGTTTAACTCACTGTTATGTCTTTAACATCCGTCGTTCATCTAATCTATATAAGTTTCTCTGATTATTTCTTTTATTGATTGAATTTCATCAAGTCGGATTTTACATTTTCTTTTAACTAATCGCTTTTTGTCAATCACTCTAATCTGGTCAATACAGGCATCACATTTCTTTCCGGCATATCGAATTAATGGCCTAAATGGCCACTCCCTTATTGTCGTTGTTAGTGGGACGATAACGACAGTCTGCAAATGTCGATTTAGCTCATCAGGAGAGACTATAATACAGGGACGACATTTATCAGGCTCACTTCCATATCGTGGATCAAGGTCTACGAGATAAATATCATACTGCATTTATTCCTCCCATTTGTCATGTATCTGTGTATCGATATCATCACGTATCAATAATGTATCTTCTCCGACACGATGCATCTCTGATGCCGCTTTGGCCCATCCTTCACGAGGTCGCTTCTTTGCTATAATAGTGATCGCTTTACCTGTGATAAAAATCTCTACTTTGTCTGAAATACCGCATTGTTCTATAACTTTTTTAGGAAGTCGAATCCCACGCGAATTCCCAATCTTTTGTAATTTTAATTCCATTATAAAGGTCCTATTTTATTTAAAATAAAGTAATTATTAGGATGAGCACTACATTTTCCTGTTATCCTTATAATAAATTTTTGATGTTATAACATGTAATAACATTAATTATAATATAAATATACAAATAAGTCAAGAAGATGTTAAAAGAATATACCTATGGTCATTATTTTAAGTTAGCCACATAAATTTTTTGTTATCACCCTAACCTCAAATTTTTGTAATAATTAAATGCCAATCGCCTCATTTGAAACTATTTTTCTATATATTTCGTAATCTATCAAATCAATTGCAAATTACAAGGCAAATAATTGTAATGAAACGATTTTTTCTTTTTCTTGCAACTGCAGCATTAGTATCCTTTACTAATGCCGAGCAAACCGATAAACTGATCATCTACTTTTTCGGCTCCAGAACCTGCGGTGAATGCGCTGAAATCAAGGAAATGCTTCTTAAACCGCTTGCCGAGGACCATGCTGAAAAGTTATCCATTGAATTTCATGATATTGATGATGAGAAGAGCTTCCAGCTATTGATTAAACTTGAAAAAGAGTACCAGGTATCCGAAACATCCCCTCTGGAACTTTTTTTCCCGGATACTGTTCTTCTTGGTTATGAAACCGTTTTGGAATCCGGCGAGGAACTCATCAGGCACTATCTTGAAAATCCGGATAAGTGGATTAAAAAGGATATCACAGTTGATACGACAAAATTCAAAGAGGATCTTGAGAATCGTATAGATAAATTCACCTTCTGGGGTGTTTTTGCCGCTGGTCTCGTTGACGGTGTCAATCCCTGTGCAATTGCCACAATGATCTTTCTCATTTCCTTTTTAGCCACGCAGAAACGCAAACGTTTTGAAGTGCTTGTTATAGGCCTCTCTTTCACGGCAGCCGTGTTTCTCACCTACCTGTTACTCGGTATCGGCGCCTTTCGTGTCCTGACTGCGCTGAAACAGTATTACTGGATTTCCGAGGTAATTCGATGGGCCGCAGTAGCGTGCGCTGGAATAGTAGCACTTTACAGCTTTTATGATGCTTTTGCCTATAGTAAAACTGGAAAGGCAGACGCCATTAAACTGCAATTACCGAAAGTGCTTAAAATGAGGATTCATAAAGTGATTTCCGGTAATCTCAGCGGTACCCAGCTCGTTACCGGAGCAATTATTACCGGTTTTCTTGTCACATTGCTCGAAGCTGTCTGTACCGGCCAGGTATACCTGCCTACTATTGTTCTCATGACTAAATCAACCGGTTTCCAGCTTAAAGGCTGGTTATATCTTATCTTCTACAACTTCCTGTTCGTCCTGCCGCTGCTTATAGTAATGGTGCTCGCCTATTTCGGTTTAAAATGGAATGAACTTGCAAAAACCACACAGAAGAATCTGCCATTGCTTAAAATTCTGCTGGGTATTGTCATGGCAGGACTTGCGGTTTTTCTGGCGGTGGCGGGATAATTGTTCAGATATCATTTATTATGCAAATCAGTTGAAGTACCTGTGTATTAATCTTAATCGTAATCATAATCTTAATCCTTAGTCTTAATCATAATCGTACTCGTAATCTTAATCGTAATCATACTCTTACTCATAATCCTTACTCATTTTTAATAGATTACGATTAGGATTATGAGTACGACAGACTGAATATATCATTCCCGCTTGTCTGATATGGTTCCAATCTTAATCATAACCAAATTTTAAATTCTTTCGCTTAAGATTAGGATTACGATTATGAAATTATCAAAAAAGGGACGGTTCCTTTCGGAAGCGCCCCCTTTTCTATTGGGAGGAGCGAGTAAAGTTTCACACCCGAACAAAGCGCATGAAACCGTTTTATTTCACAATGGTAATTGCTTTGTTAAAAACCTTTTTAGTATCTCCGAGAGTTTTTATTCTGAAAACATACACACCGTTAGCGATCATATTCGTTCGCATCGGCAGGCTGTATGATCCGGCGTTATGTAATGTTTTTATACGCTGTGAATACAGTCTCCTTCCCTGCAGATTATACAGCTGAACTATCGCATTTTTCGTTCCTGACGGCAGGGTGTAGACCAGCCTGTTGTTAATCTGTTTCAGGGAAAAACCCGATAAGTTTGTCATGGGCTTGGTCAGATATTTGACGCCGACATTAGCGGTATCAAGAAGGTATACATTATCGATCGCAAAAGATCCGGCATCTGCGGAGTCTCCTTCAACTGAAAACTGAAAAGCTATCAGTTGAGTCGGATCAAATGCAATAGTATCCTTATCATCCCATGGCGGCAGGTCAATATTTTCAAACGGCACAATGGCGCCGCGCCATATATCGTCTGTCGGAGGTATCTTCACATAAAACCCTGCGCCTTCTTCAAGAAATTTCTGGCGTGTAATAAAGGAAACATGCAGCCACGCCACTGCCCCGGTTGTTTTGTAATCAAAGTAAATCCCCTGCAGATGAGCGGAATCCGCATTATACACCTGCGTCGAATCATCCTCATCCACCAGGCTCAAGCCTATACCCACAAACGGCTTCACCTCGTTGGTATCAGCAGGATCGACCGAACTGACTTTCTTGAATGCCGGCCCGAGGACATACGAAACATACGCTGCGGTATCACCGGCTACACCTGTCAATCCCTGATCGTCAAGTAGTTTTAATTGCGGGATCGTCGAATCAGGTGCGATATAGTCAGCCATTGCAGTGTCTATCCAGGAATATTCAGTAAACGGCTCAAGCACATCACGGTCTTTCGCATCGTTATATGCGTACCATGCGCCATAACTAAGAGCATTAAACCAGCCGCCATCAGTCAATAAGATCGGATTAACCAGTTTAAACGGCAACGTTGCTCCTATTCCGGCAACCGTATCACATTCCATACAAGCATCTTCCGGATACCAGGTATAGTTTTCAATAACAATATCATCCACCCAGAGCGTTCCCGCTTTCATATGCCATGCCTTATTAACATGGCCATCTTCTCCGGCACCTTCCAGGCTCCATTCCAGCGAGGTGGCCCGGCTTTTATCAAACGGTAGAATCGCATACTGCTGTGTCTCCCAGGGAAGGATCTCTTTCGCGCTATCATCAATCGCCCACTTTGGCTGGTAGAGACACATTGAATCAGCCGGATTTAATGGATCCTTCTGGCGCAGTTCAACAGTATATTGCTTCCATTCAGGGGTTAACCGGTGCTCAATGTTGTAATAGGATCCAAACTCCTTGAATGAACCCTGATCCGTCAATACCAAAAAATTACACGTTATGGTATCAGAGGTTTTTGCCCAGTAGCTGATTCGGGTTGCCTCCTTGAAATTCAGGACGTTGCCCTCTGAAATAAGGCCGGTTCCCATGCCGACATAACACCCGTATACATCAGTCACCTTCGGACTCCAGTGTGGAATGGTGTCACCGAACCGCCATGCAATCTTCGCACAATATGCAGAGGTCCCTTGCTGATTTCCCCCGGCAGTCATAAAAAATTCCTCATAATCCTTAACATTCTTCTTTTTAAAATTGGTAACCTTTGAATTGCCGCCTGCAAGTGAATCGCTAAGGAAAACCCAGCCGAGTCCGACACTATCCTTCCAAAGCCCGGCATAATCCACACTCTTTGGATTGTCGTCATATACATACCAGTAGTCCTCAAACATGTTCCGGGACTTCACCTCCGGGGAGCGGCAGGTGTCTACAGTGGCGTTCTCCGCATGGATTTGAAATATGGAAACTGTAAAGAGGATTAAAAAATTGCAGAGCGTTTGAAGCTTACTTGGAAAGTATAGATATTTCATATAGTACCTCCTGTTTGCACGGTAATAGTGCTTCCACGACATCTGAAAGACAACTATTACCAGCTTTCAACATGTTTACACAGTACCTGTTCAACGAGCATAGGTCTATTGACCTTGCGATACTGCTATGCTCCGGCAAGCCCATTTCAAGTCTCTTAATCTGTTTCCGCACAGGACTCGCTTATTGTAACACGTTGATTTTTGATATTGGTACCAATATGAAAAATCTATTTTATTTTAACAGTAACTTCTATGTCCATTTCAAGATAGTACATGTCTATATCGTCTACCCACAACTCGCCAGTCTGCTCTTTAAGGTGTTTGTTATCAAAACAGCTTATCATCCATTGTATTTCCATTGCTTTGCTTATATCAAGCGGCAAAATTCCCAGGTTCACTCCGGGATTTAACGGATGGAGAAGATATTTCCATGACTCATCAAATGCCCATACCGGTTGTTCGAGATACCATGCATCATTCGGATTTGCAGGGTCCTTTTCCCTCAGATACACGGTATATTGTTTCCAGGTTGTATCAACAGGGTGAATAATCTGATAATAGCTTCCGTAAAGGTCAAAATGTCCCTGGTCGGTAAGAACCTGAAAAGTAACGTTCATCGGTACTGATGCTTTAGCCCAGTAGGTAATCTTCTTCGCCTTATCAAAATCAATAACCTTTTCTTCCCTTTTATCCGGATCTGGAACAAGCTGGGTACCGATTCCAATATAGGTATCAAACGTTGAATCAGGCGTGGAATAGGGTAACGAGTCACCCATATCGAACTTTATATACGCTGCCTTACCGGAAGAGCCTTCCGTATTTCCTCCGGCAGTCATTACAAACTTATCATAATCATTATTAGTTTTATTAATATTAGTAATAAGGGAATTGCCGCCCTTGAGTGAATCCAGCCATATAATTGAGTCCTGATTGACAATGGTATAATTGCCCAGGATATAAGGCGATTTCGGGCTGTCATCAAACACATACCAGTACGCTTTAAAATTATTTATTTCAGTACCTTCACAGCTGTCAACAGACACTTGATTGATATCCAGGTCAATTTGAGGTTTAACAGTGTCACCTTCATTGATTGAGAATGAGGCAGGCATAGTAATTACCCGTGAATTTTTCATAACAATATTGAAATCATAATCACCTGCGGCAAGTGAATCCCGTGACAGGATCCAGTTTATATCCGGTACAATCTTGCTGTATGGGGTACCCATGAGAAGTATATACACATCCTCACTTTTTAAAGAAGGATCGATTACAATAGAACCTTTAATCGAGGCCGGATTACCTAATACAATGCCTCTGACTTCTTCCGGATCATTTTCAGGTGTTTTCAATGGTATATATACCTGTGTTTCAGCTGATGTCTGACCGTTAAGCATAACAAAAATATTATACTCACCCTCCGGTATCTGGGTATCCATCGGTATACTGTAATCTCCATTCAGGTCCGTTTGAATTATGCGTTCGATCCCTGAATCGGGATGCGCGCCGCTATGGACAAACGTTACCGTAGCGTTTATAGCGGAGGTCTTGCCGTCACGCAATGCCACATGGCCGCGCAATTGAGCATCTCCGGTACTGGTACCACCGCCAAACGAACAATTCAACAGGACACCAATGATTCCGACACATAAAAAAGCCAGGATATCAATACGTGATATTTTTCTCATCGTTCCGAATCCTTATCTATTTTTATTGTTACCGGGAATAACTGTACATTCATATGGTACACTCTGTCAGCCCCACCATCCTGTTCGCAAATACTCATAACTTCATCACGAAATTCATTCACCTTTGCGACAATACGTTTATAACCCTCTTCAGTTATATTCACTGTACAGGATGAGAAATTCCGTTCTTCCCTGAAACAGTTTTCCAATTTCTCTGTAGCAACTTTAGACATAGTAACATGGTAATTATAAATCGCCAGCGAATTTACCTTATCCTCAGTTTTCACTACCGGGTCGTTCTTTATATACCCGGCCTCTGTTTCTTCTATTAATTCCAGTTTGAGAAGTAGTTTTACCGCCTGCCGTGCCTGAACTGCAGTGATTGGCGGTTGTACAAGCCGTGCCAGCATTTTAAAATCAATCGGCTTTTTCATATACGGCACGAGCTCACGAATCACAATGGTATACCAGTTATTGTAATATTCGTATTGGTATTTGGCGATTTTGCCAAATTTTGTCTTCTGCCGAAGCTCGACCATTTTCTCCCAATACTGATCTTTCTCCCGATAATTCTTCGTCTGGGAAAAATATACCATATTGGTAAAGTATGCTGCTTCCTGTTGCGTTTGTTTGAACAGGGTCGACAACTTGAAACAAATTTCACTACTGATATTCCGCTTTCCCTTCATAACAAGAAGCATGAAATTCGAACTCTTCAATCCAAGCTTTTGACATAAATAGCGGTGAGAAAAATGAGAACTCTTTTTCTTCTGTGCAGTGAAGTAGTCATTCAGATACTCTCGATAATTAGTGTACGAAAAAATATTTACCACAAATCCAACCTTTTCTATAGTCTAAATTGTTTTTTTCTTGCCACAAAGACACTAGGGCACAAAGAAAAAATATTATTCTTTTTTTTATTATAGTTTTTTATTAATCGTTAGCTTTCCTTTGTGTCTTCGAGCCTTAGTGGCTAATCTCTTTTAAATACACTGAGTCCCTCTATACAAACATACACTATTTCCGGGAGATATGCAATGGCTGGAAAGAATAAACCGTGTACATCTGGTACACGGTTGAATCTGCAATGGTGTAAATAAAAAAAACGATATCACGTTCTAAGATAGTGCATAATACATTTAGTTTAATAATGTTACACAATTCAATTAATCTTATTTATTAAGCAACAGTTTAAAGGAAACATTTTTGTACACAAAATAACACTACTGTATTACGCCATTTTTTTAGTACACAACATTGATATTGAATGAATATATTTAAAATAAAAAAAGCCAAAAAAAAGCACCCTTAAAAAGGGTGCTGCATAATCGTCACTATTTTTAACGGTAAATTATTTCTTTTTTCTCAAACCTACAATGCCAAGCATGAAAATGCCAAGGAACATAAGAGAAAAAGTAGATGGCTCAGGAACCATTATAAAAGATTCACTGCCACCATCTTCGAAACCGATAGCATGGATTCCAACAGCCAAATCTTTGTCAAATATCGCAGTAATAATATCATTAAACGTTGTACCCGAAAACAGTGTAAAAACAATACCTAGTGATTCACCGCTATTTATCCCGTGTTTCGGTTCCGGATTAAATGGTTCAAAAAAATGATCTGCTGTGAATGCAATGTTCTGTCCGCCAGGCAAGTTACTTGGATTTGCT
>CBDVBE010000330.1:0-7811 GCA_965372145.1 uncultured bacterium
GAATTATAAATACTAAGTTTTATTGACTGTTCCGTTGTTATTTAACAAATCATTTGAAGTACTTGTATAATAATCTTAATCGTAATCTTAATCAAATTTTGTTTTTTTTTCGATTAAGAGTACGATTAAGATTAAGAGTATGAAGGATAAAAATATTGGGTTTTAATTATATAGCTGAACAGTTACAGCTGTTTTATAATCAAACCACCTTTTGGGAGCGAGAAGAAATATGAAATATGTGACTACTCTATTACTCTGTTTATTGACGGGGATACTTTCTGCCGGAGAGATCACCCATTCCGGGATTCGCGCTTCACGTTATGGAATCACGCCCTTTCCTGAAGCAAAAGGGTGGCATCATTCGGTGTATACTATGAATACCTATTTTCCGGGGACTGTTCCAACGGTGATTTGGACCATCGGGGAGTTCTGGGATCCGGATGAGTGTCATATGAATTTCCCCAATGATCAAAATTATCCCACAGAAAAATTATCTTACGAAGATGACGATTTGAGTGAAGACTATCTGAGTTATTTTGATAATGTCGGTATTAAAGTATATCTCCAGGTCGAAACCGGTGAAGCGGATATGAAAACCGTTATTGATATGGTATTGGAACGATATGGGAGCCATTCCTCGGTAATAGGATTTGGTATTGATGTGGAATGGTATAAATGTTACACAACTGTCTGGGGAAAGATGGTAACCGATGCTGTCGCAGAAGAATGGGAAGGGTGGGTAAAGGCACATAATAGTAATTACTCTCTCTTTCTGAAACATCCAAACAGAACCCCTACCCATTTTCCGGACACCTATCGGGGTGAGCTTATTTTTGTCAATGACTGTGAGGGGAGAGATTCTATGAATGACTCATCAGGATTCGTTGATTATGAAAACGATTTCCTCGGAGTCATGAAAACCTTTGCCGATGAATTTCATCCCAATCCGGTAATATACCAGATAGGCTATCCCTCAATTCAGGAGTTATGGCAAGATTTTGATCCGAAGCCCAAGGTTATGGGAATTGACCTGATAGAGGTCTGCGGAACCGGCCAGGATGTCGGTATTTACTGGGTTGATTTCGGTATGACCGGTGTTCTGCCGCATGATAATAATTGGGTGGTTCAGGACTGGCCGACATTTATTATCGATAACGGAAATAATAAAAAGATACAGAATATGTTTCTCATTGATCCCGATAAAAAGATTACCCTGAATATGTTCTCTCTGAATGGACGCCTGCTGCGGTCTATGTATGGGTGGGGGAAAGAGATACAGCCCATAATGAGAGAAAATAGAAACACCGTGATTATTTTTCAGATACAGCAGGGTGACAAATCAGTATTAGCAAAAAGGATTATTGTTAAATAAGAGAATACGGTTTTTGGATATACAACACTGCTATTTATCAAAGGAATTGATATGACACAGGAGAATCCCGACACCCTTAATGCAACAAATAGGAAAAAGAAATTTTTTGAAGATCACCACGGCCATAATTCATCGATCCGTTTAATGAGCTTTGTGGCACTCCTGGCAAGCATCATGTTTGGTTTGATGACCATTCTTTTTGAGCGGGAAGGTATAACCCCTGCCGGCGGGATATATATCACCTTCGGTTTTCTGCTTGCTGCGTTTGCCCCGAAGACTGTGCAGAAATTTGCTGAGAACCAACTGGAGAAGTATAAGCAATAAATTAAAAAATTAAGCTACTTTTTATCCATCTTTTGAGACTTGATAATGCTGTCTGCAATATCAATCATTCTGGCTGCATTATTGATAACTCGTTGAGCGTCTTTTCTTGTATATTTGCTTCTGTAGTCTGCCGATTCCCTAAGTTCCATTGCGACGGCGAATTTATCATAATATTCCGGTGGTACAAGATCTCTATCAATATAGAGTACTTTTAATGCCAGAAGCAGGCAACGGTGACTTTTTTCCCTGAGTTTCCGGAGGAAAAGCAAAGAACGGACTGCATGGAAAAAAGCGTAATACGCCTGAATTGTAGTCCATTTATAATTTTTACTCGCAAAGCTTATTTGGGCGCTGTTTAGGTCTTCCCGTGCAATAAACACCTCTTTTTTTACCATGTCCTGTTCAACGTTAAACTTGGCAATTTTACCTGTTTCCACACATCGTTTTTAACTCATTGCCATGATCAATTACCTTTTCAAATAAAGTTATACCTCTTTGAATCTCTTTATAAAAAGTAGTTTCTTCATCAATTAAAGCGGCAAAATCAGAAAGTGTATAGATTATTGGTTTAATAGGATGTGATATTTTTTTATATCGACTCATGATTCTTATCAATTTTTCCGGCTCCTCTTCACTGACTAAACATAAGTCAAGATCACTCGTATACGTATCAGTTCCGTTTGCACAGCTTCCGAATAAAATAATTTTTGTACAGTACTTTTTTAATGCTATTATAAGCGATTGCAATTGAAATAGATTGTCCCAGATTCGGTGAAAGTGTATTAGAGGAAGGTCAGATTCAATACGGTAGAAATTCATCTTCCCTTTACGTGTTACACGCACAATTCCAAAAGCGAGTAACTCTTTTAAAACCTGATTTACCGTTCCAGTAGCAAGTCTGGTTTCTTTGCATATCTCACGTTCAAATAAACTTTCGTTTGGATAAAGAGAAAGCAATGAGATTATTTGTAATGGTGCTTTATGTAAAAGCTTATCATAAAACAAAGGGTGAACCTTTCGATTAAATGAACTATTGTTCAATATAATGAAAAATGCATGCAATGTCAAATTAGAAAAGGGTTGATAATAACACTAGAATGGTGTATACTATAATAGTGCGCACTATATTTTTATTTGTAGGAGGAGGTATGACTAGAAACATTACACTCAGTGCGGAAGAGAAGTTAATTGAACAGGCACGGAAACGAGCACTGGAAGAGCATAAGTCACTCAATGTGGTCTTCAGAGACTGGCTTTTTAGGTATGCACATGGCCATAAAAGCCATAAGCAATATAATACAATTATGAAGAGTTTCAACTATGTCAAGGCTGGACGTCACTTCAGCAGGGACGAGATGAATGAACGGTAAATTTTTTCTCGATACAAATGTAATTATCTATTCATTCGATAACAGTAATCCTGCTAAAAGGGATACAGCGCGTGATTTAATTGCTGAGGCACTCTCTTCCGGAAATGGTATAATCAGCTTTCAGGTTGTTCAGGAGTTTCTCAACGTTGCTACCGCAAAGTTTATAAAACCACTCACATTACCTGATGCACGTGAATACCTGGAAGAGATTTTATTGCCCTTGTGTGAAATTTTTCCTAGTAACGATTTCTATCTGAATTCACTTGAGATAAAGGAACGCACACAATATTCATTATATGATTCTATGGTAGTTCAGGCCGCTCTTGAAGGTGAATGCAGAACGCTCTATTCGGAAGATATGCAGGATGGGTTCAAGCTTTATGGTTTGACTATTAAGAATCCTTTTGCCTAGTTGAAAATAAAAGAACTCTGTTTGAGTAATTCCAGATGAGGGAAAAGCCCTGGAGTTTTTAACTTTTTGGTAAGAAGGCAGTTGTTTATTTCATTAACGTTGTAAACGTTAGCAAATGTTTTGTCTTTTTTTTAAAATAATGTTCCACTAAATGGTTCGGGCAATTTTGGGGGATTTCGGTCTGAAAAAGAACCAGGGACCTACAGAATAATCTCCGTAAGTCCCTGATTTATATTTGGTAGCGCTACGGGGAGTCGAACCCCGGTCGAAGGACTGAGAATCCTCTATCCTAACCACTAGACGATAGCGCCGGAAAATGCTGAAAGAATGGAGTAATGGAATATTGGAGTGATGGAGTAATGGATAAAAACATTTAGCTCAAATCAAACCAGCATTCCAATACTCCAGTACTCCATTACTCCAATTCGTAATTGGCTGGGATGCGAGGATTCGAACCTCGGATATCCTGATCCAGAGTCAGGCGCCTTACCACTGGGCCACATCCCAGCAAAATTCGGCTAATAAAAATATATGGGTGGTTGAATGGAATGCAACACAATCACCGCGAGCTTATTCAAATTATATCATCTTGATGAAGGATTTGTCTACTCTTGAAACAGGTGGCTGATATCCATGCTTTTCAGAGCATTAATAAATGTCTGCGAGTGAAATGGTTTTGAAATGATTTTTTCCACCACTGCTTTTTCCGGGATGATTTCCCGCAACCCCTTAAAATTTTTCGGCGCTTGCTGGGTAGCATTCTCTTCTCGGGTTAAAATCACTTCGGTGTTATAATTTCTGTTATATAATTCATTTACCACTTCGAAGCCGGATAATCCGGGCAGGTTTGTATCGCATATGAGCAAGCCGCACTGTTTGCCCTCAATTTTGAATCTGTTTAATTGCTCGATTGCTTCATAACCGGAACCGGCAGTAACAATATTGTTCCCGTTATAATTAAAGAAAAGCTCAATAGAGTTCCGGCAGAAATCCCTTACCGCTTTATTATCATCCACTATCAAAATATATTTGCCGGCCCGTCTCGGTCTGTAAAGACAGGTATGGGGCATATTCTTCTGCTCTAATGTTTCCGGGTTGGCATATTGAATCCTGTCACCGCATCGAATAAAGAGTGCGGAACAATGGAAGTTGTTGTCGGCAAACATGCACGGCAAACCGGCTTTCTTACGTTTCCGTACTTCGTTTTCCATTCTCTGGCGGACAGCTAATGGCGGCCTGAAATAACCGCGTGCCGCATTATAATGAAATGCTGAGTCAGGAAGCCAGGAATCATCTTTTTCGTTAACCTGCTGAACAGTTTCACCGGTGTTCTCCAATTCGGCACTGTCGGCTGTTCTGGTTGCAGCATGCTTTGATTCACCGATTCCTTGCGGTGCACGGGGAGAGCTATTGGCATGTGAACGGGAGACAAATACCTGCGCGATAAGAGGATCGGATCTTACACCTGTTCTGGCAATACGCTCTCTTGAACTTTCAAGCAGGAGATCTTGAAAATTATAACGGTATAAATTAATAGCTGGAGGTCGAACGTCCATGTTCTTCTCTCCCCCTTATAGCACACATATGTAGGGAATTGTATATAACCACACTGTTTCTTCCCCCTAAAATTAAGCAATTTCTGTTCCTGATGCCATCTTTTTTATGATTTTTCTTGAAAATGCGCACTTTGCGAACCATAAATCAATACGTTAGCTCTATTAAGAATACGGGAAAGCGGGTAAATTATTTATTTGGAAGAAATTTATCCATTATGGCTAGAATATTTAATAGTTTCAAATTCATGTTGGAACTATCTTATTCCCATCACTCCATTACTCCATCACTCCAATCTTCTGTTACTCCATCTCCTTCGTCTCTTCGGTGAACTCTTCGTAGCTCATATCTTTGAAATAGATAGCACCGTAAGCCCTGCGCATCATGGGGTGGTCGCTATTATAAAACATCCCTTTACCGAGAAGGCGGGTTAAATCATTAAACTGCTGGACCCAGGTCTTCTGCGCGAGTTCACTGAATGTTCCGTCAAGTTTACTGCTGGGAAATGATGCGGATTTCTGGCTGAGATAACAGGTGTTGAACATATTATGCAGGACTGCGAATGAATTAAGCGAAACCGGTACGATCATTGTAGCGTCTGCCGGGTGAAAGCTTGACCATACATTGCGGTATCCCCAGATACGCGGTATTTCCTTGTCGTACTGCTCAATATAGGCTTGCAGGGCCCTGCGAATAGCCAGCAGTGTTTTGTAATGCGTATCAGGACCGCTTCCTTCAGGATCCAGTGCAAGCGTAATGGTCGTTGGTTTTATCTTCATGAGCAGGTCAACAATCGGTTTCACGTCCTGTTCGAAATTCAGGTCCTTGGGAAACATATTGTCACTATAGAATTTCAATTGTAAATGATAAATATCACGAATGTCCAGGCCGAAATGGGCCCATACCAATTCAGCTTCCCATTGCCTGATCCAGGATTTAATCAGCTTGATCGTGTCGGGAAGGGTAGTACCCGGGATATGCTGCTGAAGCAAAGTCAGCTGCTCTTGAGCGAATGCGAGTATTGTATAATCCGAATCTGTTTGCAACTGGTTTGCAAAGTGCCTGCACAGCCGCATTGCCGTATACATACCCGCACTATAGGTATTCTGCTGTGCTATGGCATTCAGGTAACCGTGTATCTCAATTTCTTTATATTCAGGATTAAAGAGGTCATTTTTTGAAATGGCTTTGAAAAGCTTACCATTTTTGATGACCGTGATAAGTGTAGCAAGTTTTTCGCGTACGAAATCATTGGTGACTGAGGTAAATCCGCTGGTCATATAGCAGAAGTAGTTGAGATTTTTCGGTGACCTTACAAGGTGGTGTACCAGTGGAAAGTAGGCCAGTTCAATATCATCATGATGAGGGCCCGTGTGAAGAAATCGCTGCGGCTTGGGAATGTCCAATCCCCGGTGGATTTTTGTAATAAGATTGTTCCGGGTCGTTTCGGCACATTCCTGCAGGGATTTTTTGGTAAGATGCCGGGCGATTTTCCAATGCGGTATTTCTTTACCGTGCGAAGGTTTTCCAGTTTCCTTTAACAGGGTTAATTTTGTTTCCGAGAGCAAAGCACCGTCAATAACAAGTTTGTCTATTTCTGTTTCCGGAACTAATTTTGCGCCAAGCAGGATCTGGAATCTGCGCTCCGTCAGTTTGGAAGCGGCCCCGTCAGTAAGGTAAAACCGTGCATTGGCAAGTTTCTGCAGGGCGCTTGCCGGGTAATGTATCTGCGGATCATTTTCAACAGCCCGGGCGATATACCCGGCATTCTCTTCACCGGCAGCGAATATAATCGCTGTACAATCAGGATTGAATGTTATTGTTTCCAGACCGATAGTGATCACCGCCTTTTTCCTCACTACTTCAATCCCGCCAAGATCACCGGCAGCTGCAGCCATCGTCTCATAGTTCATGGTAGTTAGCCGTGTCGCAGAATGGTGGCTTGCACCAAAGGTGTTATGAGCGACCGTCCCGCCGGGACCGATGCTGCTCAGGAAGAATCCAATACCGCCTAACGCACGGATATCCGCTTCAAAGTCTTCACATACCTGATCAAAGTGTCTGATTATCCTTTTCCGGAGTTTGCCCGGTTCATCAGCCGGCAGTTTTTCCCGCAGGTTTAAATCGATAGCGCTGTCAGGAAAGAGATCTTCAACATGTATGGGTTGCTGTTTACCGCCATCATAAGAAAGGGTGATATCGGATGTGTTGAAAAGCAATGCTTTTTGTATATCAAAGCCTAATTCACCGATATAATATTTTTTTACATAGTTATTGAATGAACGCTCATGGTCAGGCGGGATTGGAAAGAATTCATCCATCTGGACAAAATAGAGTTTGTTAAACAATGGAGGGTGTTTTGCGGTAATACCCACCTTGGGCAGGATGCCGCCGGTATGTTCTTTTTCCCAGTTGTCCAGATAATAGTGGAGCCATTTGATGAAATGTTGTGGTGTTTTACCTGCCTGCAGAGAAACAACACCTTCCGGATTTGCCAGGGCCCATTCAATAAATCGCAGTGCTGTTAATTGGCCGAGAGCAATATAATTATTTACTGTAAGGACTGAGATTTTTTCAAACTGTTTGTCCAGGAAGGGATGGGCCGCACTCTTCAGGAAGAATTTTTCAACATGACTTTGCCTCATAACATACCTTGATGTATTGGATTAATAGAAACGATAACAGTATGTTAAGCAGAGGGGCATGGAAATGACCATTCTGCTTTTACATAATGTTATACACTGCGAGTATAACAAACAATGGAAATCAATTTCCTATT
>CBDVBE010000331.1:0-7767 GCA_965372145.1 uncultured bacterium
GACGTGAAAAACTATATCTTGTGGTTACTCCAGTCAAGGAGATACCCCCATAAAGTAGAATTACTTTTTTTCCGACTCAGGGGAATGATATATACCTTGGGGAATATTTTAATAATTATCCGGTCGGAAGTCTGCACCTCACAGGTGTTCAAAAATTCAGTTTTAAAATCATAATAGTAACTCATGACTGAATAGAGAGAAACTTTTTTTAAGGAATGAGCAATACCAAGAGTGAGTATCACAGTATCACTCTCTGTTTTGCCTCGATAATCTGATGAATACTGCAATGCAATCATTAATTTAGATTGGCTCCACCCTCCTCACTTCTACTGTAATCGCCCCAAACTCCTGCATAACCTTACCGGTAAGATAAAACGCCTCCTGACGCATCAAATAGCGAATATACTTGGCATAGGCATCGGGAAACAGGACTGTTTCACACATACCGGTCTCATCCTCAAAACTGACAAACTGCATGGGGTCACCGAATTTTGTCATAACGGTTTTAGCGGTAACACACCAGCCATAGAATGAAACCACTTTATCAACAAATTGCTCTATCTTATTAATTTTTATTGCATTATGGTATTTTTTTCTGTGGTTAATCAGTGTAATCGGATGGCACACAGTAAGAAAACCGAGCATTTTATACTCAGCTCGCAGCAGATCACGTTTCGGATATTGCTTCAGGTCAGGTGTTTCTGTGTTTCTCCCGGTTCGATAGAAACAGCGCATCTGCCAGAAGAGTTTCGAGCGGTTTCCCTGCGGCTCAAGCCGGTCACAGGCACCTGCATAGATCAGTCTTTCCGCGTCATTTTCTTCAATTTCAGTACGTTTAACCAGATTGTGAAGGTTCGAAAATGACCCATGGGCTCCCCGCTCCAGTACAATAATTCTCCGTGCATTCTCAGAGAGCCCTTTTATCTGGCATAAGCCGACCCGAATCTGCCTGTCGCAGGCCATAAACCTGTCCACACTTGTATTCACATCAGGGGGCAGGATGGCAATACCGAGCCGCCGGCACTCACTGATATAGGCCTGAGTCGTATAAAACCCGCCATAATTGCTAATAACAGCAGCCATCATCTCAGCGGGATAATGCGCCTTAAGATAGGCTGACTGGAACGATACCTGCACATATGACGCTGAATGTGGCTTGCAGAAGGAGTACCCGGTAAAAGAGAGACACATCTCCCAGATCTTTGCAATACTTTGTTTATCAACACCTTTCTGAACAGCACCAGCGAAAAATTTCTCACGGAAATCGTTCAGTTTAAGCTGCCGGTCCTTTTTTGACATGATTTTCCGCAGCGCATCAGCTTCAGAGGAGGAAAAACCGGCAAGTGCCATGGCAACTCTGGCAACATCCTCCTGATAGACCATGATACCATAGGTTTCGGCCAGCACCTCACCAAGCAGCGGGTGTTCCGGGGTATAGGCGCCGCCGTGAAGACGTCGGATATACTCGTTGATATATTTATTTGCCGCGGGCCGGATAATTGAGGAGTGAATCACCAGATGCTCAAAATCACCCCGGCCGGTTTTCTGCTGAAGCAGTCTCGTTGCCGGTGATTCAACATAAAACACCCCCATGGATCCCCCGGAAGCGAGCATTTCAACCGTTTTCTTATCATTAGCCGGATCCCACCTGTTTTCATCAATTGAAATACCATTATTTCTGATATTTTTTATTGTATCACGGATTACGGCAAGTGAACGGTTACCCAGCAAATCAATCTTCACCAGCCCCATATCCTCAGTGCCCTCCTTTTCCCAGTGAATCACCTGATACCCCTTGGGTGTCGGCTGGACCGGTACATAATGCCATATCGGATCAGGAGTGATGACCACCCCTCCACAATGCGTCCCGATGCCGCGCGGAATGCCGATCAGCTTCTGAGCGGTGGTAATAATTTCCGGCCAGGGTGGGTCAAGCGGAATGTGCTTTGTGCGCGGATGCTGTGCCAGTACCTCACCGATATCAATACCACGCCTGCCCATTTCATAGAAATAGGGAAAGCTTTTGGTAACAGTGCTGATTTCCGATTCGGTAAGGCCATACACCCGGGCAACTTCCCGCATTGCCATACGCGGTTGAAAAGTCAGATGGTTAGCGACCATAGCGGTATAGTCTTTGCCATACTTCCGGAACACATATTCGAGCACATCATCGCGCTCATCCCAGGCAAAATCGACATCAATATCCGGCGGGTCAACCCGTCCTGGATTGAGAAAACGCTCAAACATGAGATTGTAACGTATTGGTTCTACATTAGTTATACCAAGGCAATAAGCAACACAACTTGCGGCGCCCGATCCCCTGCCGCAGGTACGTGGTGACTGCTTCACAATATCATCAACCACAAGGAAATACCCGGCAAAACCCTTGCTACAGATCAGGTCAAGCTCATAGTTTAATCTATCCTTAACCGTCTGATTTACAATGGAATAACGCCGCTGTGCGCCTTCAAAACTTTTCTGTCTCAGCACCTGATCGGCATAATCGTCCATTCCAAGCTCCGGCATAACCGGCATGCCAAAATCGGTATATGAACGAATAGATTCCGTGAATCGCTCTGTTTCTGCAAGTGCCTCACTGAAAACCGCGAAGTTCTCCGAAATTTCATTCCAAGATTTCAGTATACAGCTTTCGGGATACAATTCATCGGCCGGCACACGGCTGAGTGAGGTGTTTAAATCAATGGCACGGAGAAGTTTGTGTATATAAAAATCTTCTGAGGATATAAAAACTGCTGACGGAATGACAAGGCATGGTACTCCCCTGTCACGTACCCAATCCGGTGGTTTCTTTAAGGTTTTGATTCTAAAATAAACAGGGATGCTGTTTTCAATTTGTTTCAGAAGTTCAACCGCATCAGATACTGCGTATAACCCTTCAGCATTTTTACTCAGTGATTGTACAATATCAAAATCACTCCTGCAATGCATATCAGTAATAACTTTGCAGAGATGAGTATATCCGATATATCCATGGGAATACAGAAGAACCGAGCCGTCATCTGCAGTTATTTCAGCACCGATAATTGGACGTAAGCCAATTCTATCACACGAGTTAAGAAAATCAGGGAGGCCGTAGAGATTTTTCCGGTCGGTAATAGCAATAGAGGAATACCCGAACTCTTTGGCCCTCAGGCAGAGCGTATATGGCGAGTGTACGCCGTGCATGAGGGAGAAAAAGGTTGAAATTGAAAGAATTGCAGACACTATTTTTTCATATTTTTCAATTTTTTCTCATTTTTCTTAACTTCAACAATCAAATCCCCTTTACTATCTGTAGCATCGCAATCCTTACTACGTAAAAAAGTATCATTTCTTACAGCCATTACCTGCCAATCAAATTCTTGATTCTTATTGCCTTCCTTTCCATGTAAATTAACCGTAAATTTATTCTCTTTTACTGCACCTTCGACATATATAGTCGACCAGCCGTTTATACATGTTAGCTGTACTGTCCTATTCTCCTTCTTTGTCAGTTTCTCAAAATATGCAGGCAATTTTACAATAGCTTTCCCATTTTTCAATTGATCATGACCACGATATATCAGACCGAATTCCGGGCCCTCATAGCTGCCATGTACAAGATACATATTCTTTTTTATAGGATGATCTATGATAAAACTCTTACTGGGGCAATAAAAAGAACCCCAAACTACCATAGAACCGTCTACAGCTGCACTACCATAAACATGTTGAGCCCCTTCTATTATACTACTACCTCCTATTCTTAATTCTGAATTAGATTCAATTTCTCCACTAACGCGTAGATCCCCATGCACATCAAGTTTTTTTGAAGGATTTTTAGTTCCAACACCAAGATCTCCCATTATATGACTGGTAAAGCCTGAATTGCCTCGTAATTTAATTGTCGAATCACCACCTAAATAGCAATTAATTTCTCCCGAACTTTGACCACCAACAAGTCGTATCGCGTCATAATTATCATCTATTTCACGAAGTACTATGTCTCCACCAAGCACGGTAAGCTTATCTCCAGGGTCAGGTTTTCCTATACCGACATCTCCTTCACTGTTTATTATCATCCGTGTATTATTACCATTTGTCTGAAAGTTTATTCCACTCGCAGATTTAGTGGTGATATATAAATCATTCGTTGAATCTATATGTTGAGCAGGATCCGGTTGAATATCCAGATATCTCCCAGGATACCTGGAAGATTCAATTTTTAACCCATCACCTATAACATGCAAACTTCTTGAAGGGCCGTTTGTTCCAATTCCAACATATCCGCCTCCTCCTATAACCATCGCAGTTTTAACTTCGCCATTTTGATTTGTATTTACAAAAGCAACTCCACCATCAACAACATCATGATTCCCGTCCGTTTTTTCAATAACAAGAGCATCTTTATCACCACCAAAGAAATTATCATCATATCTCATTCGAAATCCGTCAGTGGTAGGAATACCTGCTTCATTCGTACCGTGATAAAGTATGGTACTTGTTTGAGGACCTGATTGTTTTATGGATCCATTAACAGCCAATTCCTCAAGAACTGTTTTACCTATTACTACTCTCTCGTTCCATCGCCATTCTTTTATGCTATCATCCCATAAATATCGAGAAATCGTATTACCAATGAGATTGTTTGATCGACTCTCATGTTCCGCCCCTTCTCTATAAACTATTCCATCACCCGTCCCATGGTGGGAATAATAATTGCCTATAGTATTCACTCCCTGGCTAAAGTCCAATAAAAAAGTCGTTTTCCAACCTTCGAAATAACAGCCGCTTATAAATGTCGCTATTCGATATTTTAAAAGAATACCGATTGTTTCATCAAGTATCTTATGTGCATTATTATGCCGTTTTTCTATAGTGCAGCCTAAAAATGCGTTCATATTACCATAAACATAAGCGCCTATAATTCTTCCGGTTACTATTCCTTCACCATCTACAATGCCCGTGGGTTTGAGATCAAAAACAGGTACAGCAGTAAAGTTCCTCTCGTCTTCCACAATCACATCACGGTATTCACCGTTGTAAGACGGATTTACCGTACAACCGGAGATAGTTACTTCTCCACCATTTTGTAAACGGTGATTCTCTGCTGGTTGTACAAGAACCGATACACGATCAGAGGCGGGATCATATACTGCAGTCATAATATTTGAAGCAGGAGGATTAAATCTTTCCTTTCCCGTTACCCTTCCTTCGCCTGCGACAGGAGGACCTGAAGGTTCAAAATCAATAGGATCTGCAGTAAATCTCGTATCATTTTCCACTATCACATCTCGGTATTCACCATTATAAGAGGTATTTAAAGTACAACCGGAAATGGATACTTCATCGCCATCATGTAAGTTGTGATTATTTGTTGTAACAACCGTTACACGCCCTGAAGGAGGATCATATTCTGCGGTCATGATATTTGAAGTTGCAGGTTCAATCCCGCCCTCATAATGGCAACCGCGTAAAGAGGCGGCATTTGTTGCATCAGGATGGTCTGGATCATGCCATGACAAGTCATACCCTGTATAGCACTGCTGAACCCAGCAGTTTAAAATCGTATTTACCCATCCCTTAAGATGAATACCGGTTTTACATCCATCAACACGCACATTTTCAAGAATGCTTTGTTCAACTCCCTGAAGATATATACCTGTATGTTCATACGTATAAATATCATCTACTCTTTGACCAATAACCTTGAAATCCTTCATCACGATGTTATACGTTACCCTCCATCCTCCTGTCTCTTCATTGTATATAGCGGGATCTGTTACAATAACATGTGCATTACAATTACTTCCATCTATAATTGTCGCCCTTGCCCCCGCTCCAATTAAACTTATGCCTGCTCTTACCATAATCGCATAATCTTCATTAGGTTCTACATTTACCTCATAAGTTCCTCTTTGTAATAATACTATCCCACCACCATTTCTATTAGCAGCCTCTATTGCATCCCGGATATTTTCTCTGTTAGCCTCGGCATTATCGGGAAACGGCAATTGAGAAGGAGGCGGCACCATGTAAATTCTGTTTAAAGTTCCATTTATTCCTATCTCGCCGCCTTCTATGTTCCCATTTATTCCTCTTATGCTCATAGCAGTTTCAACTTCGCCATGTTGATTTGTATTTACAAAAGCAATTCCACCGTCAACGACATCATGATTCCCATCGGTTTTTTCAATAACAAGAGCATCATTATCAGTACCAAAAAAGTCATTCTCATATCTCATTCGAAAGCCGTCACCAGTAGGGATACCTGCTTCATTTGTACCATGATAAAGTATCGTAGTTGGTCGTGGGCCGGATTGTCTTATAGGCCCTGCCACATCTAAAGTCGCATCAGGATCAGTTCTACCAATGCCGACGTTTCCATCTTCCTGAATTCTCATTAACGGTGTGCCGTTATCATGGGTAAAATCTATAAAATTATCACCGCTATTGTTATCGTTATCACAATCAATCTGTACATTTCCGTCAGCAGTTACCGGAATGTTTTGATCAGGCATACTATACCTCCATTAGATTAGTTAAATGATAAAGGGATATTTGGTTAATTTTAATTACTATTTCTCTAAAAAGAATTTCTGTGCATAGGAAAAATTTACTCCCTGTGCCTGTAGAATGTAAGTTCCACTCGATAATCCGTTATTGTTTAAAATCACCCTGTTTTTCCTGATATCATGTGTTTCATTTAATAACTTCCCTGAAATAGAATAAATAAAAATGCTGTTCGGAGACCTGTGCTCAGGGAATTTTATAATTGTGTTAAAGCCGCTTGTATTCAGGAATATAAATGGATAATTCCGTTTATTTTTTTGTATGTAAAAAGAGACATCTGTAGAGGTGTCGGTAAAAGGTGTTGTAGAATAGGGTTTGTAAATAACCTTTACTCGATCAAAATAATCATTAAAATCATAGATTAAGCTATCAATCATATCCTCATCTGTCGTTCCCCAGTAATTGCAGTCTGCTACAATCTCTTTTAAACCATCAATATTGCTTATTCCCATATATAAGGCATAATAATTCGAACATTTAATAAAATCATTGTACTTGATTGTAACATATTCATCAAGGTTATAACTTAAAACAGAGAAATATAAAACTCCACTATAGAAAAGGTTATTTGTAATAATAAGAGTATCAGATAAAACATTTCTGATATATATACCCCTATTATTATTTATAAATCTGTTGTGTTTAATAATACAAGAATTAGAAACGCTTATATCAATTCCAGACCGTTTATTAAAGGAAAAAATACTATTTTCTATTATACACTCACTTGCACTAAGATCAACACCATTATCACTTGAATGTTTAATATTACATCCTGATATCTTTAAAAAATTAGTACTACAGCTTATTCCATCCCAATCTGAACCATCAATAGTAGTGTTGGTGATTACTAAGCTATCCCCTCCTCCTCCCTCATGTCTAATGTTACTTTCAATAAGAAGAAGCGAGTCCAGGATAACTGCATAGGCCGAATCAGTTATGCCTTTTATTCTAAGTTCTGAATTATTAAAATATGCTTTTCGTATTTCATGTCTTCCATCAGTAATAATTTGTGAACTATCGATAAATGATTAATAACTCATTTCAAGGCTTGCATTTTTTGAATCAAAGAATATTCTTTTAAATTTACAATATTCTATACATGAACTATCTGTCGCTTTCTCTCATAAGATTAATTCACCACAATCTATCAAGCTAATATTAAAGAAATAAATAGAAACCTCTGGTGTACCAATTGCTTTTATTGTCCCATCT